>CAMAWC010000027.1 GCA_945861875.1 Bordetella parapertussis | reverse complement strand
CCCAGCGCGCGCAGCTTGCCGCTCTTGATAAAGGGCAGCGACAGTGTCGGCGCCTCAAACAGCAGGTCGATGCGGCCGCCCAGCACCTCGGTCAATCCGGCATTGCCGCCCTTGGTGGGGATATGGACGATTTCGGTTCCCGCCATGGCGTTGAACAATTCCGATGACAGGTGATGGATGGAACCGATACCCGAAGTCGTGTAATTGAGCTTGCCCGGATTGGCGCGCGCATAGGCGATCAGTTCGGCCACGGAACGGAACTGCGAGTCGGCCGGCACGTTAATGAAAAACGGATACGAGGTGATGAGCGAGATCATGGTGATGTCGCGCAACGAATCGAATTGCGGATTGGTGGTGAGCGCGGCAAGGGCCGGATAGCCGCCGGTAACCTCAATCAGGGTGTAGCCGTCGGGCTTGGCCTTGGCGACATAAGCCGAGCCCACCCCGCCCCCCGCCCCGGCGCGGTTTTCCACTATCACCGGCACGCCCAGCGATTCGGACAATTTTTGCGCCGTAAGCCTTGCCAGGATGTCGGCCGATCCGCCCGGCGGGAAGGGGCACACCACCGTGATGGCGTGCGACGGATATTTTTGCGCCCAGGCCGGCGCCGCCGGCAGCGCAAACAGCAGAGGCCACAGCAGCAACACCACGAGCGATTTGCAGATTGCCTTCATGTGCATCGTCTTCTCCACCAGTCAGTTGAGCGGGCCGAGGAAAACCTCGCCCATGAAACTGTCGCTTTGCGCCGAAAGGGTCTGCGGCCATTGCCGCGGGTCAGGGTCAAAGGCCTTGCGCTGCCCCGCCGGGCGCGGCTTGCCGTCCCAGCCGATCTGCTCCATTTCCCAATACAGCTGGATTGCGTTGCCATCCGGATCGACGGCAAAGACATGGTGGCCGATGCCAGGGGACAACGCCACCGGCAGTTGCCGGAATTGAACCCCCGCCGCACCAAGGAAGGTAATCGCTTCGCGCAACTGCTGGTAGCTGCCCAGTTGCAATCCGAACGACAACAGCGTCGAACCCGCTGGCAGGCCCAGCACGGAGCGCAAGGCCTTGGGATACAGGGCGAGCGAATGGTGCTCGGTATTGGCGCGCAGGAAAACGCAGCGATGCCCCTGGTACGTGACTTCCTCGGTCACGTCGAGCCCCAAGGCGCCCCGGTAGAACTCCAGCGCGGCATCGACATCATCGACAAACAGGCGCACGGGTCCGACCTTGGCAACCTTGAACGGCCGGGCAAGCAGGACACCGCCGACGTCAAAGGTTTCAGGCCATGCAGCCTTGCGCCGCCATCCGGCGTTAAGGTCATCGCCCTGCACGATGGCATCATTGACTTCGGCGAATTCGGAGGCGTGCGGCAGGCCCGGTGGCTGCTGGTAGCGGATGCGGTGCATGGGGCCGGGCTTGGAAAAACCGGGCCAGCCGATTTGCTCGATGCCGTAATACAACTCGTTGATGTGTCCCGAGGGGTCGGGCGGATAGAAATGCCAGTTCGATCCGGGCAGGTCGCGTCCGGCGCGCAGGATTTTCAGGCCCTGTTGCTCAAACCACTTGTGCCCGTCGACTACTTCGCGCAGCGTGCCCACCTGCCAGGTGATCTGGTTCACCGTCAGCTCGGGATAGTCGGCGTAGTGCGGATTGACCGCGTGCATTGCACGTTTCGGGAACAGCACGAAAGAATGGTGATCGGTACCGTGGCGCGTGAACGAACCCACAGTGGGTCCGAGCTTGTCGCGCTGCGCTTCGGGCAGGCGCGACCGGAGTTCGAGCTCGTCGGACACCTCGAAGCCCAGCAGCCGGCCGTAAAACTCCAGCGACACCGCCGGATCGGCAACATTGACGCCAAAGTGGCCGAGCCGGCGGATACGGAAGGGACGCGGCAGTTGCACACCACCGACAACACAGGGGTTATTTTTTGCCATGAAATTAATCCGCTTTAATGGGAAGGTATTTTTCCAGCCAGGCACGCAGCAAGGCCTGCACCACCACGTTGTTCTCGGCCAGCATGAAGTGATCGACTTCGGCAAACAGGTGCAGGTCTGTCGGTTCGCCGGCCCGCTGGAATAGCTCGATCGACTGCTCGGTCGGGGTCACGGTGTCATTGGAGGGATGCAGCAGCAACAAGGGTCGCGGCGCGATTTTTCCCACCACGTCGTTGGCGCAAAATGCCAGCATGCTCTCGACCACGTCAAACGGAAACTCGAGGTGCGAACCGGGGGCGAGCCGGTTGCGCAAGTCGGGGCGGATCGGCACGATGTCAAATCGCGGCACCATCATCGACTTGCCCTGCGCCTTCTGCCGGCGCCCTTCCGCCAGCATGTCGGAAAACTTCTTCCAGGCCTCGGGCGATTCATGCTGCTTGCGGAATTTTTTCTCGCCGTTGCCCCAGCCACCGACGGAAATGCACACGGCGATGCGCTCGTCCACGCCCGCTGCATACACCGCCACCGCTGCGCCAAAGCTGAAGCCCATCACGGCGATACGGTCCGCACGCACCTCGGGCCGCGTCGCGAGAAAGGACACCGCACTGCTGGTGTCCTCGACCTGTTCGAGGCAGATCACCCGCCCGGACACGCCCTCGGAGTTGCCGCAACCGCGCATGTCAAAGCGCAGCGTGACATAGCCCAGACCGGCGAACAGCTTGGCCGCCACTTCGGGAATACCACCGTTCTTGTTGCCGCCAAACCCGTGCAACACCATCATCGCCGGGCGCTTTTCACCCGGCTTCATGTCATCGGGAATATGCAGGATGCCAGCCAGGCTCAATCCGGCCGACGGAAACCATACGCGCTCTTCCAATTTCTACTCCTTCACCGCCGCGCCAAGGCGCTTGTTGTTTTCAACCCAATGGAATGTTATTTATTCCGCCGCCAGGGCGAGTATAGCGCCGCGCCGCCGGTTCAAAAGCGACACCGTCAATTTTCCGGCCGGGTAAAGCCGGCGTCCGTCCAGTGCCTGCGATTGCCTGCTCATGCTATTCCCCATCGTTCACAAAAAACAGAATGCGCAGTATAAGCGCTGGCGCCAGGGTAAAACACGGGGCCTATTGCGGCTCGATGCCCGCGGCGCGTGCAACCCGGGTCCATTTTTCCAGCTCGTCCTTGATCAGCCTGGCAAACTCGGCCTGCGTGCTGCCCACCGGCTCAGCGCCATCAGCGGCCAGTTTTTGCTTCAGGTCATCGGTATGCAAGGCCTTGATCGCCTCGCCATTGATGCGCGCGACAATCGCCGGCGGCGTGCCGGCCGGCGCGAGCAGCCCATACCACTGCTCCGCGACAAAACCCGGCACCCCGGCTTCGGCGACTGTCGGCACGCCGGGCATCACGGCGAGGCGCGCACTGCCCGACACCGCGAGCGCGCGCAGGCGGCCCGAGTCGACATGCGGCTTGGCTGTCAGCGCATTGGCAAACATCGCCGTGACCTGCCCGCCGATGAGGTCGGTGACCGCCGGCGTGGTGCCCTTGTAGGGAATGTGCAGCAGGTCCACACCGGCCATACTCTTGAACAACTCCATGGCCATATGGGGCGCGGTGCCGGTGCCGGCACTGCCGTAATTCAAGACACCGGGCTTTTGTTTTGCCAGGGCGATGAATTCGGCCAGCGATTGCACCGGCACCGCCTGCCCGACCACCATCACATTGGGCGCGGTCGCCGCCACCGTTATGGGCGCGAAATCGCGCACCGGATCGTAGGGGACTTTTTTGTACAGCACGGTGTTGAGTACCAGGGGACTGGGCACAAACAACAGCGTGTAGCCATCGGGCAGCGCGCGCGCGGCCGCTTCAATGCCTATCATATTGCCCGCGCCGGGCTTGTTCTCGACGACAAACTGCTGGCCGAAAGCCTTGCTGAAATGCTGCGCCATGACGCGCGCCACAATGTCCGTCCCGCCGCCGGGAGCGGATGGCACGATGATGCGTACCGTGCGCACTGGATAATTTCCCGCCGGCTGCGCCGCAACCTGCGTGGCGAGCAAGCCAAGGCAGCCAAGACCGGCAGCGGCAAGACGCAGCATGGCCGTCACCCTACCGACTGCATCGCGACCACCAAGCACATGCCTTAAATTCATTGCATCACCTTTGCCATCTGCCTGACAGCCCATTGGCACAGGCGGGCGGGCTTTCACCGGGCCAGGTGCAGTTTAACTTCTTTCATCCGGCGAAAATTCCCCGCTCAAACCGGCCTCGTCGCCGTCCCGTGTGAATTTTTGCATATCTTTACCCGCGCACCGCTTGTCTGCCCGATCACAGAAGTATTAGGATGCAACTGCGCGGTTTCTCGGCTTGGGCAGGCCGCGTTTGGACACCAACGAAAGTGAGCGCAGCCATGAAACATTTTCCCGTGTCACTGAAATTCCTTGGAACCGCCGTGCTCCTTGCATTGCTTGCGGCCTGCGTCAGCCCGATGCAGGAAGCCATCTCACTGACTGCCGCTGCGGGCTTCAAAATCATCACCCCAACCAAGCCCGACCAGGAGACCATACTCAAGTCGCTACCGCCGGACACCGTGACGCAGGTCACCTACGAAGGCAAGATCTACTACGTGCTGCCGGATGCGAAAAACAACCAGGCCTGGGTGGGCGGACCGGCGGAGTATCAGGAATACCAGAAACTGCGCGCCGCCAAGCAAATCAGCGACCAGAACCTCGCCGCGGCGCAGATGAATGAATTGAACCAGGCCAACTGGGGTGGCTGGGGCGGCTGGGGCGCGACGGGCGGATTCCGGCGCTACTAGCGCCATTGACCGGGCGCCGGACAGCGCCCGTGCCTTTCCCGCGGCAGCGGGTGCCATTGTTTGATCTGCATCAACCCCCTGGAACCTGTGCCATTGCAGACTGGGGGCGCCGGCGAATAATCGCTGTGCGACCCTTCAATCCATTGCAACAACAATCCATGGCACGCAAAGCCCGCAACCCCTGGGACATTACCGAGGCGACGTTTCCGTCCGCCGGCACCACCGCCGAAAAGCTGCGCTTTATTGTCGGCTACGCCATCCTCGCGCCCTCGGCGCGAAACACGCAGCCCTGGCGCTTTGAGGTCAAGGACGACACGGTCAACCTGTACGCCGATTTTTCGCGCCGGCTGACGGTCGCCGACCCGAATATGCTGCAACTTTATATCAGCCTGGGCTGTGCGCTGGAGAACCTGCTTCTCGCCGCACGGCATTTCGGCTTCAGTTGCAGCATCGACTACCTGCCGATCACGGAGGACAATGAAGTGGTGGTGAAGGTCTTGTGCACCGTGGCCGGCGCATCACGCGCCAGCACCTTGTTTCGCTCGATCCCGCTGCGCCACACCCAGCACGGTAACTACGACGGCCGGCCGCTGACCCCCAGCGTGATCGAAAAGCTCAATGCCTGCGCCACCGATCCGGCTTTGAGGCTGCTGTTCGTACAAAAAGCGCCGGTCAAGGCGGCGGTGGCAAAACTGTTGCTGCGCGCCGACGCGCTCGCGCTCGCCAATCCGGCCTACCGCCAGGAACTCGCCGAAAGCATTGGCAGCGGTAACCTCGGTCAGTCCTGGCTGGTGTCGCAACTGGGCCAGTTCGCCCTCGCCCACCTCGACATGGAAAAGAGCATCAAAAAACGCGACCAGGACGCGCTCGCCAGTTCACCCGCTTTCGGGTTGATCAGCGGCGAGAAGGCAACGCGCACGTTCCAGGTAAAAGCCGGGCAGCTGCTGCAAAAACTCAACCTGACCGCGCACAAGCTGGGCATTTGCATGCAGCCGGTCAGCGTCCTGCTCGAAACCGCGGAAGTGAACGCGGCGTTTACAAAACTGTTCCGCGCCGGCGGCGTTCCCCTGCTGCCGTTTCGCATCGGCTATGCCGACGAACCGGACCACGCCACACCGCGGCGCCCGCTTGAGGAAGTGCTGCTGTAATAGCCGTACCCGCATAGCCGTACCGGCGGGGTGCTATGATTTCCCGCCGCATATTCCGGCGCGCCGCCCGGCGCCCGCCGTCCGAACATCAGGAGAAAAACCATGACATCCCCGCAGTTGGTAGACCCGCATGACGTCGTAATGACCGGTGAGAACTCCTTCATCCGCCTCTCCAACGACGGCGGCAAGACCATCGCCGACCGCGTCAGCCACTGGCGCGTGCTTTGGTCACCGGCCGGACAAGGCCACGTGCTGTTCATCGACAGCGCGCTTACCGGCAAGGGGCCGCGCGTCTACACCGACAACGCCGGCGTCGCGCGCTTTTTACAGCGCACCATAGAAGTACTGCTGCACAAGCCCTTCGCCGACGAGTCGCTGCCGCTGATAGACGCCGAATTTGACCGCAACGGCAATTCGCTCAGCACCGTGGAGGAGCGCGTCGCCTCGGACGCGGACGAGATCGTGATGAGCTTCTGGGATTTGATGGCGCCCTTTGTGCTGACCATGCCACCGGGCGCGATGGACCGGCCGATCGGCGTCTACAGCACCTTCCTGCCGGCCCGCAGCGCGCAGCTTGCGGTCAACGGCAGCGCCGCCACCGCCAAGCCCTTCCTGCAGGATCGTTTCGGCAAGCCCGCCTCGAGTTGCACGCTGGCGTGGTCGGAGACCTGGACACGGCCGCGCGCCTGAACGCGGCAACGGATAAGAGCATCGTGTGATCCGGTCCGGCGGAGTTCTTCCGCCGTGCCAATCCGCTCAGGGGGGGACGAGTTTTTCCTCGTGCAACAGGCCATTGGCGACGGTCTCGGCCATGGTGCCCACCTCCTTCGAAACCATCAGCAGCAGGTCGTCAAAGGAGACCACGCCCCTCGGTTCGCCGGCCTCGTTGAGCACCAGCAGGCGCCGCACGCCGCGATCGCGCATCAATTCCATCGCCTCGAACACGCCGAAAGTACCCGGCGACACGACCAGTTCCTTCGACATCACCTGCTCGACCGACAGGATGGCCTGCTGTTTCGCAAATGCCACCACCTTGATGACAATGTCACGGTCGGTGATGATGCCGACGGCGCGCGGTGGCAGCGAATCGCCCATCACGACGATGCTGCCGACGTGCTTTTCGCGCATCAGTATGGCCGCCTCGATGATCGTCGCCGACCGCGGAACGCTGATGAGCTCGCTGCTGCAAAGATCGAATAGCTTCATGGATGACGCCCCTTCCAGACTGCAGACCACACGGCAAGTATAGGCGCAAAACAGCGGACAATCGAACCTGGCCGCACCAGTTGCACGGGTCCGGCCCGCCGCATTTGTGACTATTCGAGGAAGCGCACCCGGCCTGTTTCCAGCTCGTAGACTGCCCCGACCAGCTTGATGCCGGCGGTGTTTGCACTGGCTTCAGGCATGGCAAGCAACTCGCGTATGGTCCGGCGCACATTCGCCTCAACGCCGGCGCTTAGCAACCCGGCCGGCGGTGCGGCAGGGTCAAGCCCGTCCAGGGCCGGGATGATTTGCTCGAGCAGGATCTCGATCCGGCTGGCCTGCTGTGACCCGTCAAAACGCGTGGCGATCGCCGCCTTCACCGCGCCGCAGCCCTCGTGGCCCATCACCACAAACAGCGGCGTGTGCAAATGCAGGCGGGCATACTGCAGCGTCCCCAGGATCGACGGGCCCAGCACATTGCCGGCCACCCTGATGACAAACAATTCGCCGGAACCGGCATCAAACACGATTTCCGGCGGCACGCGGCTGTCGCTGCAGCCGAGGATGGTGACATAGGGTTGCTGCGCGCCGACCAAGCCGGCAATAACGTCCTTCTGCGCTGTCGCGACGTGAGACTCGCCGTTGAGAAAGCGCTGGTTGCCGGCCTTGAGGCGGGCAAGCGCCTCATCGGCGCTGATCAAGGGTGCGTCGGCGTGGTCTGCACTCACAATATGCGGCCTTTCCTTTTGGACTCTCGAAATGAAGCTGCAATTCTATGGCGGACAGGCCGCGCCTAGATCATGCGTTTGCGCCTTTCGGCGAGCAGTTTTTCCGCGCCCTCTATGCTCGCCAGCACGCCGGCCATGTTCGGATTGACCGCCAGCGCACGCCGCCACCAGGCAATGGCCTCGTCGTAACGCTCGAGCGCAAAGTAGACATGGCCGTAACCCGCGAGGGCGCCAAAGTGCTGCGGGTTGCGCTTGATCACCGCGTCGCAATCGGCCAGGGATTTTGCGTAATCGCCGCTGACAAACAGCGCCGTGGCGCGCCTGTTCCAACCCTCGGCAAATTCCGGCTTGCGCCGGATCACCTCGGAATAAGTCGCAATCGCCTCGTTCAATTGCCGCGCCTGCATCTGCACCGCGCCCCTTTGCATCAACAGGTCTATTTCATCATCGTCGGAGCGGAACCACAGCCGCCATAACGCCTGCTCGGTGATTTCACGCACCTGCGGGTTGTTGTCGGCCAGCCGGCGTGCCAGCGCCGCACCGTCGGCCTGGGTGCCATGCTCGGCAATCCAGAGCACCGCCCCGGCGCGCTGCGTCGCCCCGGGTGCCGACAAGTCGCGTAAAGCCTGTTCACGCGTCGCATAGGCGGCCGGCTGCGCCAACGCGACGTTGGCGCACAGCAATGCCAACAAGGCAAGCATAAGGCGTGACATGGACAGGCCCCTAATGGTTGGTTATCCACACGGTTGGTTATCCACACCGGCCCGCAGGCCGGTGTGCTTCGCGACCCGTGAAGAATAAATCGAAAGCGGGAACGCGGCACGTTTTTGCCCGTTTTGGCAAAAAAATAGCCGGTGAAGTTGTTAAGACTTCACCGGCCAGAAGGCGGGTCCAAGGAGGAGGAGGAAAACACCGCGAAAAAAAGATAGCGCAAATATTGATGCGTTGCAATAGTTTCTTTAGCGCTAAGCTAAAAATATTCCAAGCATTGATATCTATAGAGTTTTTGTGATTTTTTACTCACTTTCCCACAATTTTTGTAGGGATTTATTGCGTCGCGACATCGCAAGTCCCGATTCCGATGGCCTAAACACTACAGTCCCGTGGTGCCTGATCGGCGTTTTTGCCACCAGAGAAAAACAGTCACCACCAGCGCAACCCCGAGCGTATAGCCCATTATCGTCGCGGTCACGGCAGGCGGAGCGTGATTGGCGTTGGCCATGACCATGGCCAGCCCGGGATTGCGCATCGCCACCGCAATCGCCGCCACCGAACGAACCTCGGAATCGCGGCCGACAAACAGCGCACCGGTCGCCAGCGCCAGGACAGACAGTCCGCAACCGGCGAGCGTGGGCACGAATCCGATGCCACCAAGGACGGGGACGATATCAATGGCCATGACCAGGGAAAACAACATCGCCAGGTAATTGCCCGCGCGCGCCATGCGCGGTTGCAGCCAGGCCGCCGCGGCGGGCCGCAGGTAATGAACCAGCGCCCCGAGCAACAGCGGCAGCAGTTGTGCAAAAAACACCTGCTTGCCGATCTGGAAATACGTGACCTGGAATTTTGTCGCGTACATATGGGAAAGGATTGCAACCGAAAGCGGCACCGTCACCACGGCCAGCACGACAATCGTCACGTGCAGCGCCGGCGCAAATTCGCGGTGGCCGCCGGCGTCTATCGCGCGCTTGAGTGCGAACGGCGCCCCCGGCGAAATCGCCATCAGCAGCAACCCGACCGCCACCGGCCCGCGCAGGCCGAAATACTCCAGTGCAAGCACCGTCAGCACCGGCACCGGCACCACCGCGGCAAATAGCACCGCGAGCAGCACCGTCCGTCGTGTCATGGCCGCCGCAATCTGCTGCGGCCCGAGCATCAGGCCGATGGCGAACATCACGGTAAACAGCGTCGGCAGGGCTATGAAGCCGACCCAATGCATGGGGATGATCAGGTCCATGTGCGTCCTTTATGCGGCCGTGCCGGCGCCGAGATAGTTTTCAATATCGACCGCGTCGATTTGCCCGGGCCTCATAAAGCGCCGTGCGTACTCAAGGTACACCCCGGAGCGCCGGAACAGCTCGAACAGGTCCGGATCGATATGGTGGTCTTTTCTCATAAACGACATGATCCTGAGCGACTCGGCCAGAGCCTTGCCCTTCTTGTACGGCCGGTCGACCGCAGTCAGCGCCTCGAAAATATCGGCAATCGCCATCATCCGAGCATCCGCGCCCAGCGTCCGCGACTCCGCGTCCAGATAAAAAATCCGCAAGGCGTCTTTCCGCCGCGCTCTATGGTCTGCAGGACATAGCGTGTTGCGTCCGACGCATTGAGACCGAGGCGTTCCGCCTCGTCCCTCACCCGTCGCATAAGAAAGAAATCGACGACAGAGCAGTCGAGTCGCCCAGCGCTTCGCGCAGCAATCCGAGGCGCTGCATGCGCCCGGTCTGCGTGTCGGCTTCGGCCAAGGCGGAGCAGCCCGACAGGTTGACGGCCATTTCGGCCGGCGCCACCAGTCGCTGCATTTCGCCCAATGTCTCGCGGCTGATGCGCTCGGTCAGGACATCCGCCGCCGACTCAAGCATGTCGGTCGAAATCTTGTAGCCCACGCCGCCGATGAGGCCGCCGACCAGCAGGATCAGCAACAGGAACAACGCGGCGATGTGGATGTGCAACGGAAAATGGCGTTTCATCTGAAGCTTTGCAAAGGCCGCGGGGGGCGGTGATTCAAACAGACGGGAGATTTACGCCCGCCATTTTCGCGCTACCGGCCAAAAAATAACAGCCCTGATATGCGGCGGCCATCGAATCCCCGGGCCGGTGGGCGCGGCAAGGCATGCGCTTTTTAAACCCCTATTTCTTCAACCCATAGGGCTTTTGCACGGTGACGCTGGCCGATGCGTGCAGGCCGAGCACGGCCTTGATGCCGCTGAGCAGCGCCTCGCGCTCATACGGCTTGGTGATATAGCCGTTGGCGCCGCCTGCCAATCCGCGCAAAACATTGTCGCGACTGGCGAGCGCGGTGAACATGATCACCGGCATGGCCTTTAGCTGCGGGTGCTGGCGTATGCGCGCCAGCACGTCAAAGCCGTTGACATCCGGCAGGTTCACATCGAGAAGAATCATGTCAGGCGAAGGTGTCTTGCGCAACTGGGCGAGTAATTCATCGCGATTGGCCGCCTGGTGCACCTCAAAGCCCTCCAGCCTGAGCAGGCGCTTGAGGTTGCCCTGCAACTCGACGTTATCCTCGACCACCAGCACCGAGTACACCGCCCCGTTCACCGGCGGCACCGGGGCCGCGGCCTTCCGGGCGATGCTGACGTAATAGCCATCCAGTTTCAGCGCCGCCGCGCCCTTGTCCGCCTCTTCGTGGTGCTCTTCGGTGGGTTCCGCCGCGGGTGCGTCGCCATGGCCGGCGTTAAAAAAATAGCTGAAATCGATGTTCATTTCCTCGGCGACGGTTGCCGGCCGGATGTAGCCGCCCTTGAGCAGCATTTGCGCCGCGCGGCGCAACTCGTCGATTGAGCGCGCCTTGTCGCGACCGGCCGCTTCGGCAAAGCTGAGCTTGCCATCGAGCGCCACCAATAACTCCAGCGCCACGGTCGGCAGCCGCGTCAGTCCGCCCTGCAATTCCTCGTTGCCCTCATCGGTAAGGGCAAACACATCGGCGTCATAAACGGTGACTTCAGAGTTCATCTCCACTGCCCTGGATATAGGTCAAGGTCCCAGTGAGTACCGGCATGGATTGGAACAGCACCAACCCATGCCAAAGTCCACTCCAAGCCACTGTAAGCGATTGGCAAATAATTAAACAGGGGGATACCCATCGCCCACCCGCTATTCGGCCTTGATTCCGGCGGCCTTGACGATCCGACCGTATTTTTCCAGCTCGGAACGGATAAACGCACCGAATTCCGCCGGCGTCTGCCCGCCCGGTTCGTAGCCCTGGGCCACAAGCCAGTCCTGCACATCCCGCAGTGCCAGCACCTGCGCCACGTCCCTCTGGATTTTTTCCACCAGCGCCATCGATGTGCCCGCGGGGGCGACAATGCCGTTCCATGCCACCACCTCAAATCCGGCCAATCCGGACTCGGCGATGGTCGGCACTTCGGGCAGCGCCTTCATGCGTTTTGACGAAGACACGCCCAGCGCGCGCAACTTTCCCGCCTTTACGTGCGGCAACAAGGTGATGAGATCGAACTGCGCGTCGATCACACCGCCCAGCAGGTCGGTCGTCGCCGGGGCGCTGCCTTTGTAGGGCACATGCACCAGTTGAATTCCGGCGCTCGTGGCGAGGTACTCGCCACCCAGATGCTGGCCGGTGCCAGAACCCGGATTGCCGACGCTCACCTTGCCCGGATTGGCGCGTGCGTATTCGACAAATTCCTTGAATGTATTGGCCGGCACCTTCGGATTGACTGTGAGCACAAATGGCGATGAAGCGATCAGTGTGACAGGCTGGAAATCGCGCAACGGGTCATAGGGCAATTTTGCATAGACCCAGGGATTCACCGCCATGATGCCCACCGGGGTGACCGTAAGGGTGTAGCCGTCGGCCGGCGCCTTGGCGCCGGCCTGCGCACCGATGCCGCCACCGGCACCGGGACGATTGTCGATGATCACCTGCTGCCCCCAGCGTTCGGACAGCTTTTGGCCGACCAGCCGGCCCAGCACATCGGCCGCGCCACCGGGCGGGTAAGGCACGATCAGGCGTACCGGTCGCGACGGAAATTCACCCTGCTGCGCAAACGCGCATGGGGAAACGAGCACACAGGCCAGCGCAAGCAGCATGGCGGAAAAAACTCTCGCCATAAACCCGCTCGCCGCGGGGAATCGCACGGCAATGCAGTTCTTCAAACCGGCACTTTCCAGACATTGGTCGCGTGCGTCGCGTTGGCAATGTCCAGCTTGATGCCATTCGGATCGTAGAACTTGCGCTCGTTGACCCCGCCGCTCGCCGCCTCGCTTTGCACGATGGAGCCAAAGAACTTGCCGCCGTTTTCCTCGACGCGCTGCGAGGCCTTGGCCATGTCGTCGATCAAAAAGCCCATGTGGTGGATGCCGACCTGGGAATTGGGCGCGTTGGCATTGCGGTTCGCATCCAGGATCGCAAGGCTCATGACACCGTCCGAGAGCAGCACACTGTGCGGAAAAATGCGCACGCGCTTGAGTTCAAACGCCTGCTCGTAAAAAGCCGCGGTCTTTTCGACGTCCTCGACGGTAATGGCGATGTGCCTGAGCTTGGCCATGCTTGCCTCCTCTTGAGTTATTGGGTTTTACTTCACCGGTTTCGACTACCCGGCGTGATAGCCCTTGCGCGCCTCGTCATTGGGGCGCAGCCCGAGCACGTTGTTCAGCCGGTTGTTGGAGTTGTAAATGGCGACGATCTGCGCCGCTTCGAGAATTTCCGCCTCGGACAGTCCGGCGCTGCGCAGGCCGTTGATGTAGCCCTCGTCCGCGTCGGCCGGGTGCAGGGTGAGCTTGGAGGCGAATTCGGCCAGCGCGCCCTGGCGCGGCGTGAGCTCGGCGCGACGCCACCCCATGCACACCGCGTCGACCACCGCCTTGTCCATGCCGTGTTTTTGCAGCGCCGTGGCGTGTGAAATGACACACACCTCGCAGCGATTTTCGGCACTGGCCACAAGCGCCAGCAGCTCGCGCTCCAGCGGCGGCAGCAGTGCATCGTTGCTGCGCATCAGGCGATCGAGGTAGCCCTGGTACAGCGCCAGGCGCTCGGGCTCGAACGGCAGCCGCAGGAAATTGCGCACATAGCCGACGCGCTTGAGCGTCTCTTCCTGCATGGAGCGGATCGCCGGCGCATAGCTCGAGGGCTCGGCCAGACGCAGCCAGGAAATCGGCTTGTCGCCTGCCTTGGGTGGGGCTGCCTTGCTCATTATTTTTCCTCTCCTTATATGGCCGTTTATTACGGCACTTTTATGTGCGGCGCCAAGCGGGACTTCTTAACGCCCCCGTTTGATGAATTCGACAATATCGCGACCGAGCGCATCATCGCGCGTGTTGAACTGGAAGGTCATCGACAAGTGGTTATGTTTTTCCAGGCGCGTAAAGCGCGGGCAGGCGCGGTCGCGCTCGCAATAGGCGGCCAGCAGCAATGCTCCCTGGGTGTCAAGGTCGGGATTGTCGTACTCGGCAACAACAATGTGGGTCGGAATTTTCGCCGCGGTCTTGACGTGGTTGATGGGCGACTGCTGCGGATACATGGCGCGGTCGGCGCCGAAGTAGGCCTGGAAATTTTTCAGGTTCGGGTCATCCGGGCGCGGATCGAAAAGGTAACGGCCGCTCATCAGCACAATGCCGGCAAGACCCGTCCCTTCCGGGGGTTGCAGCGAGCGGATGAATGCGTAGCTCGCCACATGTGTCGCACCGGCCGAGTGGCCGATGAGGTAAATGCGGTTGGGGTCGCCGCCCTGGCTGGCCACATTGGCCTTGAGCCAGCGCACCATGGCGGCGACATCCTCCGCCGCCGCCGGCCATTTGGCCGCTGGCGCGAGGCGGTAGGTCGCGTTCACCCCGAGCATGCCCTGGCGGGCAAAATACATCGGGACGTTGCCGTAGACCTCTTCATTGAGGCTGCGCTCGCCGGCGACATAGGCCCCGCCGTGAATGAACACCACCACCGGCATCCCCGATTTTCCCTCTGGCCGGAAAATATCCAGGCGGTTGCGCGGGTCCGCACCATAAGCAAGATCGCGCGTCACCGTCACGCCGCCCTTCGGGGCGGCGGCGAGAAGCGGCGTGTAAACCTCCAGCGTTTTGGCGATATTGCCGCGAATGTCCTTGCCCCAGCCGGGACCGACCTCGGCCAGGCGCTCCTGCACATTGGGCGGCATATTGGCGACCTGGGCCTGGGCAACAGATGCTGTCAATGCTGCGAACAACAACAAAACCAACGTGTTCATCGTCATGTCCTCCGCTTAAACAATCATGCAGTCGCAACAGCCATCGCCCGCAAACCCGCGCCCAACAAGGCTTTCCAGCCGATGGCAGGAGTTCTTATTCTATCTTGACGCCGGCCTTCTTGATCACCTCGCCCCAGCGCGCATATTCGCTGCGGATATAGGCGCTGAATTCCTCGGGCGTGTTGGTATGCACGCTGGCGCCAAGGTTGGCAAAGCGCTCGATCACTTCCTTCGATTGCATGCCCTTGACCAGCGCCTCGTTGATGCGCTTGACGATCTCCGGGGGCATGCCTGCGGGTCCGCCGATGCCAAACCAGGGTGACACCACCACCTGCGCAAAACCCGATTCGGCCGCGGTGGGCACATCGGGCAGCATGGGTGAGCGGTTGGCGGTGAGCACCGCGATGGGCTTGATCCTGCCGGCCTTGACCATGGGCAGCGCCACCACCAGCGAACTCTGGAAATCGAGCAGGGTCGCGCCGGCAATGAGGTCCTGGATCTGCTGGGTGGCGCCCTTGTAGGGGATGTGATTGAGCTTGATGCCGGCGGCACCCTGCAGCATCTCGGCGCCAAGATGCGGCACCGTCGCCACCCCCGGCGTTCCGTAGGCAACCTTGCCCGGGTTGGCGCGCGCATAGGCGACCAGTTCGGTGAGGTTGCTGGCCGGCAGCGCGGGGTTGGCGACGATCAGCGGCGTCATCGATACCAGGTTGGTGATTGGCGAGAAATCCCTGAACGGATCAAAAGGTGCGTTGCCAAGATGCGGCGCGATAGCCAGCGTGATGGCGGTAATGCCCAGCGTGTAGCCGTCGGGCGGTGACTTGGCCAGCACCTCCAGTCCCACCGTGCCATTGCCGCCCGGGCGGTTGTCTATGATCACCGGCTGCCCAAAGGCATTGCGCAAAATATCCCCGGCGGCCCGCGCCACCAGGTCGGTCGGCCCGCCCGCCGGGAAGGGCACGATCAGCTTGATCGGCTTGGTCGGCCAGGCCTGCGCCTGTGCCGGAGAAGTGATGGCAAGGGCAAAACCCAGCGCAAAAACATTGAATAGGGCACGAATTAGTCGGGGCATGCTGGCAATCTCCACTGGCGTATCGGCAGGAGTCTAAGGCAAACAAGGCCTGTCCAGCCCAAAATTAGCCTGAAATCAGCCCCAAATCAGGCCTGAGACCGGCTTTCCCGGTCCCCAAACAGCCCAAATCATGCGAATTTGACAACCGTGTCAACCAACCGTGTGCATGGGCGTTATTGGGAACAGCAGATTGGACGAATTTTCACCGCCTGCGTGCAGCCTTACTTTTTTTACTTTTTGAAAGAAAATCAATGACTAAGCTCCTCGCCGTACTGTTCGCCGGTCTGTTCGCCACCGCGGTGTTTGCCCAAACCGCCGCTCCTGCTGCTCCCGCAGCCGCCAAAGCCGCCCCGGCAGCTGAAAAGGCCGCCGCTCCCGCCGCCAAAGCCGCCGCTCCTTCCGCAACCGACAAAAAAGCCGCCGCCGACAAAGCCAAGGCCGACAAGGCCGCCAAAGCCAAAGCTGACAAAGAAGCCAAAGCCAAAGCCAAGGCCGACAAGAAAGCCGCCGCCGACAAAGCCAAGGCCGACAAGAAGGCCGCCGCTCCGGCAGCCGACAAGAAAGCCGCTCCCGCCGCCGCCAAGTAATCAGCGGTCAGCAATAAAAAAGACAGGCTTGCCTGTCTTTTTTTTCGCCTGTCACTCAGGCAAACCCGGTCCGAGCCTGGCCAGGACATATAAACGGCCGCACCGGGACCTCAGTTGAGCTTCCAGATATAGGCCACCAGCACCGTGGCAAAGCCGAGCCAGAGTACATACGGCAGCAAAAGCACGCCCGCAACGCGATCGATCTTCCAGAACCGGATCGTCGTCGCAATGACCGTCAAGGCAAGGACGAGCATTTCGGCCAGCGCAAGATCGATGCGTTGATAACCGAAAAACAACACCGACCAGCCGAGGTTCAGCGCCAGCTGGATCGCAAACAACGCGAGCGCGATGCGTTCGTCGCGCGAACCGCCCTGCCGCCACACGCGCCATCCGGCAACAGCCATCATGAAATACAGCACCACCCAGACCGGCGAGAAAAAGCCGTCAGGCGGATTGAACGGCGCCTTGCGCAGCGTCTGGTACCAGGTGCCGACACTCGAGTCGGTCACCACCTTGCCCAGTTCAAAGCGTAAAAAGCATATGGTCAAAAATACCGCGAGGCCGATGGCACTTGCTCTTTGCGTTCTCATTGCGTGCATTGCAGTCTGATCAGACGCGCATTATAAGCTTGGGCGGCCCGGGTCTTAATCGGTGTGACGCAACATGTGACCCGCTGCACATATTCGGGCGTAGACTGCAAAAAATACCGACAAGGAGGAAGAATGAAAATTCAATTTCGCATCCCGCCCGCCCGCGGCACTGCGGCCCTGCTGGCGGCCTTTATCGCTGTATCGCTGTTTTGCGCGCCAGCGCAAGCGCAGAGCTACCCGAGCAAACCGGTGCGTATTGTCATCGGCTACTCCCCCGGCGGCTCGGCCGACGCGGGCATACGGCCACTGGCGCGCGCGCTCGAGGCCCTGCTCGGGCAGCCCATGGTGATCGATTACAAACCGGGCAACGCCGCCGGTGTGGCCACCGAGTTCATGGCCAAGGCCGCGCCGGACGGCTACACCCTGTATTTTTTTGACAGTGGCCCGCTCACCGTGGCGCCGCACCTCCTGAAGACCGGCTACAACAGCATCACCTCGTTCACGCACTTCGGCCATGTGTGCGGCAGCGGCAGCATGCTGGTGGCGCACCCCTCCACGCCCTTTAACACCGTGAACGATGTGGTCGCCATCTCCAAGCGCGAGCCGAACAAATGGAGCTACGGCACCTCTGGCGTGGCCGGCCCGCACCATTTGTCCGGCGAATACTTCAAGAGCGTCACCGGCGCCGACCTGCTGCACATTCCCTACAAGGGCGGCGGACCGGCCATGGCCGACCTGATGGGCGGCCAGGTGCCGCTGCTGTTCTCATCGCTCGGCCCGGTAGTAGGCGCAGCCAAGACCGGCAAGGTGCGGCCCATCGCCGTGACTTCGCTCACGCGCTCGGCGGCCTTTCCCGACGTACCGACCATGGACGAGGCCGGCATAAAAGGCTTTGACTCCACCGCCTGGTACGGCCTGCTCGGCCCCGTCGGCATGCCACCAGAGGTGGTGGCGCGCATCAGCCAGGCCATGGCCAAGGCGGCCGAGGACAAGACCCTGCGCGAGCAGATCAACGCCACCGGCTGCGACGTGGAATTCCTCAGTTCCGCGCAGACCATCGAGAAAATAAAGGTCGACCTGGTCAAATGGGGCAAGGTCGTCAAGGACGCGAACATCAAAGCGGAGTGAGCAGCATGATCAGCATCGAACAAGTCGACCACATCGGCATACGCATCACCGACAAGACCCGTGCCCTCGCCTTTTACGGCCTGCTCGGCTTCAGGGTCGAGCACGAAGTCGATTTTGATGCGGTCATCATCATCAAGAACCCGGCCGGGGTGGAGATCAATCTCATCGTCAACGGCGTCGACAAGACCGGCGGCAAGAACATCCTGATGGACGTGCCGGAAAAGCACCCCGGCCTCACCCATGTGGCGTTCAGGGTGAGCGACATCAACGCGACCATCGCCACACTGAAAAAGAACAACATCGCCATCACCCAGGGCCCGGTGACCTTTGGCGACGGCCACGTGTCGCTATTCGTGCGCGACCCGGACCGCACCACCATCGAGTTGCGTGCGCGCCTGGCCGAAGGCGAGGCGGACAGGATCGAAGGGCTGGTGTTTTACGATCCCAAGGGCTGAAGCGCGAAAGGGGCCGCAGCCCCTTTCGCGAACGGGCCATCGCCCGGAAACCCTTGCCAATCGGGCCTTTCCAGCCACCGCCCCTAGGCGGCGCGCTCGAAGTTGTGCAAAAAATCATCCGGCGGCGGCACCGAGGCCCACTGGTAAAGGCTCTTGTGCAGGTCGTCGCCCGATGCCGATGCGACCTCCGGAAGCCATGCTGCGTTCTCGGGAATGAAGTCGATGTCCCAATAGAACTCGCACAGGCCCATCCACGGGTCGCGCACATAGTGAAAGTAATTGGAACCGTAGATATGCCGCCCCACACCCCAGGCGTCCTTGTAGCCGGCGGCAATCACGCGCTCGGCGCACAACTGCAACTGGTCGAGGTTGCCCATTTCCCATGACAGGTGGTGCAGGCCGGACTTGTCACTGAGTGCAATGGCGAGGGTATGGTGGTCACTGTCCCCGCCGCAGCGCAGGAACGCCACCTCCTTGTCGCCGATGCGGTCCGAGAGCTTCATACCCAGCAGTTCTGTGTAAAAGCGCACATCGCGGTTCACATCGGTCGAGAACTTGAGCAGGTGGCCGAGCTTGCGCGGCCGCGCATCGATTTGGCGATGAGGCGCGCCACGCCGCCCGAGACGGTAATACTGATGGCCGGGGTTGTTGATTTCCACCGCCGGGCGCGTCTGCGGCGCGGCCGGGACGGCGCGCAGGTTGACCAGCACGCCATCGGGATCGCGAAACCAGATGCCGCCATCGGGCGCATGCTTTGGCGGCGCGAGCAGGCTGATGTCGCAGGCATGCAACTTTTCACCGGCTTCGGCAAGCTCTTCGGCAGTGGTGCCCCAGGAAACCCAGGCTATGCCCTTTTCCTTTCCCGGTACCAGATAAAGCTGGTCCTGGGCGCGTCCGACACAGCGAAACACCATGCTGTCGCCCTGCGCCTGCCCCTCAAGACCCATGGTTTTGTAAAACGCCGCGCCCTGCTCGATGCTCGGAACGGTCAGTGCCACGCACTGCAACGAACGGATCATGTCTGTCTCCTCCTGGTGTTGGTCCCCCGAAAACCTTCGGGTGCCTGTTGTTCCAGCAGTCTTCTCCAGAGGCAGGGGTTTGACTTTGATGCAGGTCAAATGCGGCGCAGCACCACTATTCGAGCAGCCCGGCCAGATCAAAGGTCGCGAGAACGCTTTTCATTTCGCTTGCGAGCTTGGTATGGCGGCGGTGTTTGTAGGTGGCAAGATACAGCCGGTTTCGAATGACCGGTGACTGGATGCGGCTGGTGCGATAACGCGCCTCACCGCCCGCCGCCCGCACCGCCCCGGCCGGCATCACGCCAAACCCCATGCGCCCGGCCACCAGCTCCAGGATGTTCGACATGGTGTCCACCTCCACCGACACCGTCAGGTCCACACCGGCGTGTGCGGCGGCCGAAGCGAGCACCGAGCGCGTCGCATTGGGCATGCGCGGCAGGATCAGCGGATAGTTTTTCAACTGGGAAAGGGGCAGCACGCGCGGCTGCAGCGAGCGCGCGGCCTTGGGCCCCACCAGCACCAAATCCTCGGAATAAAGCAATTTGAGCTCAAGCTCGGCGCTGTAAACGGGATCAAACAGCAGCGCGATTTCCACTCGCCCGAGCACCAGCCATTCGTGCAGCACCGTGCTTACCCCTTCGGCGATGGTGATGGCCGCCTCGGGAAAGCGCTCGCGAAAAGCCTTTACCAGCGGCGTGGTCAGCGCCTTGGCCACGCGCGATGGCAGGCCGATCACCACGCGGCCGCGCGGCGCCGTGCGCAGCTCGTCCATGGCGCCAACGGCGCGGCGCGCCGTTTCGAGCAGCGCGTGGCCGTGCTCGAGAAAGCACTGCCCCGCCGGTGTGACCTCGACACCGCGCCCGTTACGGTGCAGCAGGCTGTGGCGCAGTTCGGTTTCGAGCGCACGCACCTGCCGGCTGAGCGAGGGCTGCGGCACGCCGAGGACCAGCGCCGCGCGGGTAAAACTGCCCAGTTCGGCGACGCGCACGAAATACTCGATCTGGATCAGGTTCATTGGCCGTGATATTCATTAATCGCATAACAGGTTTATCGAATTCTAATCATCTCATAGCACCCTTGTCTGCAAAATAGCTGCAGCAAGAAAATATGCGGGCGCCGGTGCCTTGTTTCATTGGCCGACGCAGATCCCGCGCCGTGAAAGGAACTATTCTTTTCTGGAGGCACTATGAAACGATCCTGGTCCATCACCCTTCCCGCCCTGCTTGCCGCACTGTTGTCGGCCGTCCCGTCCTTTGCCGCCGATCCCTACCCAAGCAAACCGGTGCGCATCGTCGTCGGCTTCCCCGCCAGCGGCATGTCCGACAACCTCGCCCGCGTCATCGCCAACGCGCTGACCCAGCAAATGGGCCAGTCCTTCATCATCGACAACAAGCCGGGCGCGGGCACCACCATCGCCGCCGACTTTGTCGCCAAGTCGCCGCCGGACGGCTACACGCTGTTCTTGCAGGACCTCACCTCGCACGCCATCAGCGCGAGCCTGTACAAGAAACTGCCCTTCGACTCGGTAAAGGACTTCACGCCCATCACCCTGGTCGCCTCGACACCGCTGGTGATGGTGGTGAACCCGGCGTCCAACATCACATCGGTCAAGCAGCTCATCGACATGGCCAAGGCCGCACCCGGGAAATACAACTACGGCTCCTCGGGCATCGGCTCGATACTTCACCTGTCAGGCGAGCTGTTCAAGCAGCGCGCCGGCATCGACCTCGTGCACATTCCCTACAAGGGTGCGACCGGCTCGACCACGGCGATGATGGGCGGCGAACTCACCATGACTTTTTCGACCATGCCCACCGCGGTACCACTGGTAAAGTCCGGGCGCATCAAGCCCATTGCCGTGACCACCGCCAAGCGCTCCGGCGCCATGCCCGAGGTGCCCACCA
The DNA here is from genome assembly GCA_945861875.1 of Bordetella parapertussis. Lineage (GTDB taxonomy): Bacteria > Pseudomonadota > Gammaproteobacteria > Burkholderiales > SG8-39 > CAITSH01. Next base: position 20,517 of record CAMAWC010000027.1, on the reverse strand, counting down.
TGGAGCAAGCCGGCATTCCCGACTACGACGTCGTGCTCTTTAACGGCTTTCTCGCACCGGCCGGCCTGCCGCCGGAAATCCTCGCCAAACTTCGCGCCGAAATCTTCAAGGCGGTACAAACACCCGAAGTCAAAGCCTTCTACGCCACCATCAGTGCCGACCTGATCACCAGCAGCAGCGAGGAAATGGCCGCGCAAATCGCCTCTGACATCAAGAAATACGCCCAGGCCGTGCGCGATTCGGGCGCCAAGGCCGATTGACCACGCTTTAAAACCACATGGATCACACGGAGAACAGCATGAGCACCAAACTGGCGCGCCACACCCGTTACGACTACTCGCCCATCACCGAGCGCAAGGACTACAGCTGGCCGGGCGGCAAGCGCCTGGCATTTTGCCTGACCACCAACATCGAGTGCTTCGCCTTTGGCAAGGGCCGTGGCATGGACCCGGCCAAGCACGGCGAGCCGCAAAGCCACCGCAACTACTCCTGGCGCGACTACGGCAACCGCGTCGGCGTATGGCGCCTGTTCGATATTTTTGACGACCTCAAGCTGCCGGTGGCGCACAACACCAACAGCATGCTGTATGAATACGCGCCGCAGATATTCGACGCCATCCGGCGCCGCGGCGACGAGATCGTCGCCCACGGCCGCACCAACTCCGAGAACCTCAAGGACTACATCTGGGAAGCCGACGAAGCGCGCGTCATCGCCGAGGTGACCGAGACCTTCCGCAAGAACGAAGGCAAGCCGCCCAAGGGCTGGATGGGCCCGGGCGCCGCCGAGAACCCCACCACGCCCGACCTCCTGAAGGAAGCCGGCTACAAATACACCATGGACTGGCCCTCGGACGACCAGCCCTTCTGGATGAACACCCGCGCCGGGAAGCTGCTGTCGATTCCCTACCCGGTCGAACTCAACGACGCGCAACAGGCCATCCACCGTGCCCACACGCCGCGTGATTTTTGTGAAATGATGGTCGACCAGTTTGAGGAAATGGCCGAACAAAGCGTGCGCCACCCGCTGGTGTACAACATCTCCATCCACCCGTTCATTTTCGGCCAGCCCTACCGCCTTCGCCCCTTCCGTGAGGCGCTCGAGCACATGGTCAAGCACAAGCTCAAGGACCGCGTGTGGTATTGCAAGCCCGAGGACGTCGCCGAGCACTGCTTCACACTGCCTGCGGGAACCATTCCGGGCGGCTGAGACCACTTCACACCGTCATTCCCGCGAAAGCGGGAATCCAGTGACTTTTCCGCTACGTCGCTGGATCCCCGCTTTCGCGGGGATGACGGCAAGCAAACAAGCCTGACGTTACGACTCACGAATTACGGAGCAAGCTATGAGCAAGAACTGGAGTGCCGAATACACGGTAAAAAAGGGCGACGTCACGCTGCAGGTGTACCGCCGCTGCAAGAACAAGCCCGCGGCCGGTGCCAAGCTGCCGGTGGTGTTCCTGGTGCACGGCTCGTCCTTCGGGGCGCTCGCCGGCTACGACCTGCAGGTACCGGGCTACAACGACTACTCGATGATGGATTTGTGCGCCGAACACGGCTACGACGTCTGGACCATGGACCACGAGGGCTACGGCCGTTCGCAGCACACGGACTCAAACTCGGACATCGCCTCGGGCGCCGCCGACCTTGCCGTGGCCGCCGAACTGATAGAACGCGAAACCGGCGTCAAGGCCGCCGCCTACTACGGCCAGTCATCGGGCTCGCTGCGCGCCGCGCTGTTCGCGCAACTGCACCCGGAGCGGGTGACGCGTGTGCTCCTCGACGCCTTTGTCTGGACCGGCGAAGGCTCGCGCACCCTGATCAAGCGCCGTGAAGGCCTTGCCGATTACCTGGCGAGCAACCGGCGCAAGGTGACGCGCGACTCGCTGCGCGCCGCGCTCTTGCGCGACGACCCGAAAAGCCTCACGGTGGACAAGGAAGTACCCGACGCCCTCGCCGACGCCGCGCTCAAGGACGGCGACTCGGTGCCGTCGGGGACCTTTGTCGACATGTGCAGTAAACTGCCCCTGGTCGACCCGAAAAGGATCAACTGCCCCGTCTACATCATGCGCGGCGAGCACGACGGCATCGCCACGCTGGAGGACATCATCGCCTTTTACACGGCGCTGCCCAACAACGACAAGCACTTCTCGATGATTTCCAACTCGGCGCACATCGCGCCGCTGGGAAAAAACCGCGCGCGCTTTTACCAGATGATGTTTTTCTTTCTCGACCTGCGGCCGGCGGGCTAGCGCAGCACCATGCAACCGCTTTATGCCTTGGGAAGCAAGCGCGTCGCCTGCCATGAGACCAACTGCAGGCCGGCCGGGCGCTTGACCCAGACGGCGTGAAAAAGTTGTTCGAGCCTTATGTCCTGGCCCCTGGCGGTTACATCGAAGATCCCCCGCCCGGTAATAATGGCGACGGAACCGTAGACGCGCACCGTATTCTCGTGGCGCGTCATGCGGTGGAATTTCGTCGTGCCGGTGCGCAGTAGCTCGAGGAAACTCACCTTGGTGTCGACAACCCCGCTCGAATGAAAGTAGACGAGCTCGTCGCCGTAAAGGCTTTCCAACGCGGCAAAATCACCACCCATCTGCGCTGCATAGCGCGAGTCTTCAGCCCGCAACGCCTCTTCCGCAGTCACATCATTGTGCATGTCATCCCCCTGATCGCCTGGTGCGGCGCGCCCTCCTAAATAACACACAAATACGGCGAAGGAAATGCGCTGCAGGCAAGTACCTTCCATCTGTCCACTCGCACCCTTTACCAGCGCGCTTAATCCGCGCCAGCGGCTGCGCGAGGCCGTGCTGCGGTGCAAACAATTGCACGAGATACAAAACGATTATCTTCTGGACAGTTATAAGCGCAGGCGACACACTTCAAGAAACACACTAAAAAAGATTTCGCGAGGAGGATAAACCAGCATGCCCAACCACACACTTGCATTGCTCCTGGCTGTCGCGAGCCTGCTCTCGCCCGGCGCGGCTTTTCCCCAGGCCTATCTAACCCAGCCGATCCGCCTGGTCGTGCCCACCGGGCCAGGTTCGGTCGCAGACACCGTGACCCGGCTGCTCGGCAGCGCCCTCGCCCAGGAGTTGTCGCAAGCTGTCGTCATCGAAAACAAGGTCGGCGCCAACGGCATCATCGGCGCCGAGACGGTCGCCCAGGCAGCGCCGGACGGCACCACGCTGATCGTCGGCAATCTGTCGACGCACGCCATGAACTCGGCGCTGTATTCGAAACTGCCCTATGACCCGGTGCGCCAGTTCACACCGGTGTCGCTGGTGGGTTTCGTTCCCTACGTGCTGGTGGTGGGCACACACGTGCCGGCACAGAACATGGCCGAACTTGCCGCGCAGGCGCGCGCGCAGCCGGGCAAGCTCACCTATGCCACCGGCTCCGCGCCCAGCATCGTCACCATGGAAATGATAAAGCGGGCCGCAGGCATGGACGTCCTGCAGGTCAATTACAAGACGGTGCCGCTGGGGCTTACCGACGTCATGGCGGGCCGCATCGACATGATGGTCGCCGATACCGGAACCGCCATTCCGCAAATCCGCGCCGGCAAGGTCCGCGCAATCGTGCTTGCCACCGCCGCACGCTCGCCGCTGCTGCCCGATGTACCCTCGCTACCCGAAGCCGGATTGCCAAGGCTCGACATGGTCGGCTGGTGGGGCTGGTTTGCGCCGGCGGGCACGCCCGAGGCCGCGGTCACCCGCCTGTCCGAGGCGCTCGCAAAAATTGCCGCGCGCAAGGACCTCAGGGACAAAGTGGCTGGATTCGGCGCCGAGTTAAAGGGCAGCACGCCGGCCGAACTCAGGACTTTCACGCAGCAGCAAACCGAAATGTACGCACGCATGATCAAGGAAGCCGGCATCAAACCAGAATGACGCATGTGCGGCGACGCCGCCGCAAACAGCAACGCAGAATCGACTATCAACCAACAGGAGACCACGCATGAGCAAAGACAGCAAAGCCCCCGAAAACTTCGATCCCAAGGCCGCACTTGAAAGAATGGGCCCGTGGCCGAAGCAGAAATTCGTCATCAGCGCCTATCGCGACGAGGACTTCAAGACCGGCCTGCGCTCCTATGTGCAGTACCGCGACCTGGGCATGCGCGAGGCCACCGGCGGCCTGGTCAACGCCCATGTCAACCGCCGCGCCGCGCCGTTCAAGAAAGAAGACGTCTCGCAGCGCCATATCCACGACATCAAATTCCAGATGGTCTATGTGCTCAAGGGTTGGACCAGGTTTGAAGTCGACGGCGAAGGCGAGCACCTGGTGGAGGCCGGCGGCTGCTGGCTGCAACCGCCGGGCGTCAAGCACACGGTCATCGGCTATTCAGACGACCTCGAGGTACTCGAGATCACCATTCCCGCCGATTACGACACTGTTGAGGTCGAAAACCTCCCGCAGTACAAGTAAGGGCGGCCGCATGGAGCTTGGCCTGACCGGACGCTCGGCCCTGGTGACCGGCGCGTCGCGCGGCATAGGCGCGGCCATCGCCGAGGCGCTGGCGCGCGAAGGCTGCCGCCTGCACCTTGCGGCGCGCAACGCCGAGGCGCTGGCGGCGCTGAAACTGCGCCTTGAGCACGATTACGGCAGCAAGGTCGAGGTGCATGCGATAGACCTGTCGCAGCGCGGCTCCGCAACGGAACTCGCCCGGCTGGCGCAGGGCGTGGACATTCTCGTCAACAACGCCGGCGCCATTCCGCGCGGCGACCTGCTCGAAATCGACGAGGACACCTGGCGCGCAGGCTGGGAACTCAAGGTCTTTGGCTATATCAACCTGACGCGTATTTTTTACAAGCAGATGCGCGGGCGCGGCAGCGGCGTGATCATCAATATCATCGGACTCGGAGCCGAAAAGCTCGAGTACGGCTACACGGCCGGATCAACCGGCAACGCCGCCCTTGTCGCCTTCACGCGCTCGGTCGGCAGCGTGAGCCTGGATTACGGCGTGCGTGTCCTCGGCATCAATCCCGGCACCATCGCGACCGATCGCACGCTCAATTCGCTGCGCGTGCGCAGCGAAAAACTCCACGGTGATGCGGGACGCTGGCAGGAACTGGTCGCGGAGCTGCCCGGCGGGCGCATGATCCCGCCGGCGGAAATCGCCGATGCGGTGGCTTTTCTCGCATCAGACCGGGCCGCTTCGGTCTGCGGCCACATCGTCACCATAGACGGCGGACTTGCGGCCCGCGGCTACGCACACAAACGTTAAGCGCCGGACGGCGGGTCACCGAACAGTCGCATAACAGCAAGGGGGAAGTAATGAGGATGAAACCGGTATTGACGCTCGATGACGCGAAAAAAATGCTCGCCGCCGGCGAAGCCGAAGCGGCGCGCAACAAATGGGAAGTTGTAATCGCCGTGCTCAACGACAACGGCATCCTGATCGCCTTGCATGCGATGGACGGTTCGCGTCCCGGCAACCCGCCCACCGCGATCAAGAAGGCCACGACCGCGGTGATGACGCAGCGCTCCTCCAAGGTGTTCATGGACTGGGTGCATGAAGGCCGTACCTCCCTGCTCGGCATGGGCTTCCTGCCGCTGCAGGGCGGCCTGCCTGTCATCATTGACGGGCAGTGCCTGGGTGCGATCGGCGTGTCCGGCGTGACCTCCGAGGAAGACGAGCAGATCGGCCGCGCCGCGATTTATTCGGTGTTTCCGAACGCCGTGTTTATACGCCCCGGCGACTGAGGCGGACATGACACACTTGACCCTGAAGCGATTCGTAAACGGCATTGTCCTCGGCTTGCTGCTGTGCACGGCGGGGGCCGGCCTCGCACAGGACTACCCGACAAAACCGGTGCGCATCGTCACCGGATTCCCCCCGGGCGGCGGCGCCGACCTGGTGGCCCGCATCCTTGCCGACCAATTGTCCAGGCAGCTGGGCGGCCAGTTCGTGGTGGTCAATACGGTTGGCGCCTCGGGCACCATCGCCGCGGGCGCGGTGTCCAAGGCGGAGCCAGACGGCTACACCCTGCTGCTCGCCACCACGCCTTTCACATTGAGCCCGCAGTTGTACAAGAGCGTGCCCTATGACGCGCTCAAGGGGTTCACCCCCATCGCGCGGGTCGGCGACGGGCCTTTCGGTATCGTCGTGCAAAGCCAGTCGTCGCTGCAATCGATCAGTGACGTCATCGCGGCGGCCAGGGCCAAACCCGGCGCGATCAACTACGGTTCGGGCGGCACCGCGAGCACCAGCCAGTTCGCGGGCGAACTGATCAAGATCATGGGCAAGGTGGACATCCAGAACATCGCCTATACCGGCCTGCCGGCCGCGCTCGCCGCGCTGATGGGCGGCCAGATCGACCTGGCGATCGCCGACCTGCCCGCGGTGACCGGCCATGTGCGCGCCGGGCGCCTGCGCATGCTTGCGGTCACTTCGGCGCAGCGCATCCCCATGCTGCCTGGCGTGCCCACGGTGGCCGAATCCGGATTGCCCGGCTACGACGTGGCGATCTGGTACGGCCTGCTCGCACCCGATACGCTCCCCCGCCCGGTGCGCGACCGGCTGCAAGGCGCGATCGCGGCGATCTTCAAGGCGCCGGACAAGGCCCTTCTCGACCAGTTCACCGCGCTGGGCATCGTCGCCACACCGCTCAACACACCGGAGCAGTTTGCCGACTTCATCAAGACCGACTTTGCGTTCTGGAAAAAACTCGTGACCGATGCCGGGGTGAAACCCAATTGATTCAGCGGCGTCATCGGCCATCACCCTGAAACGCCCGACTGGCGACGGTTTCCAGCCGATTGCCGTTTCTTAACCCGATTCACTTAGGAGTCTTTTAAAAATGAAACGTCGGGAATTTCTTGCTGCGGCGGCTTTGTGCCTGCCGGTGTTGTCGCGCCAGGCGCTGGCCCAGACATCCGCCTATCCCAACAAGCCGGTGCGGCTGATCGTGCCCTTTGCGCCCGGCGGCACCGTGGACTTCATGGCACGCGCCATTTCGGCGGCCCTGGGCAAGCAACTCGGGCAGACAGTCATTGTCGAGAACAAGGGCGGCGCCGGCGGCGCGATCGGCACCATGGAAATGGTGCGCGCCGCGCCCGACGGCTACACGCTGGCCATGGTATCGCCATCCATTACGGCGGCCAACCCGGCGATCAATCCCAAGGTCCCCTATAACCCTGTGACTGACGTAACGCCCATCATCAACGTGGCGGCCTCACCGCACATGATTGCAATTCACCCGAGCTTCCCGGCGCGCAATTACAAGGACTTTCTTGCCGAGCTAAAGCGCCATCCGGGTCGCTACTCGTATGCGTCATCGGGCACAGGCGGCATCCTGCATTTGCAAATGGAGTACTTCAAGAGCGCGACCGGCACCTTTATCACGCACATCCCGTATCGGGGCGCCGGCCCGGCGGTGCAGGACGTAGTGGCGGGCCAATTGGCCATTGCCTACGATGCGCCGCCGTCGCTGATGCCTTTTGTCAAGGAAGGCATGCTGATCCCCATTGCGATCTGCGCGCCAACGCGCCTGAAGGATCTGCCCAACGTGCCGACCTTCAAGGAAGTCGGTGTCGATGGCCTCAGCCGCATGGCGCATTACGGCATCCTTGGACCGAAGGGCATGCCCAGGGACCTCGTCGACAAGATCAACGCCGCCACTAAAAGGGCACTCGACGAGCCCGGCTTGCGCGCGCGAATCGAGGGGACGGGATCGGTTGTCGTGGCCGGCACGCCCGAGGAGTTTGCCGCGGAGATCAAGGCCGATTACGAGTTGCTCAAGCGGGTCGTGGCCGAGCGCAAACTCACGCTTGAGTAAGCGCCGTCCGGCGGCGTCCGAACCCGGACCCTGAAGCATTTGGAGATCAGCGATGGAAGCAATCAAGGACATCGGTTTCATCGGACTGGGCGTGATGGGCGAGCCGATGTGCCGCAATCTCGCCAGCAAAACACCGTTCAGAATACGGGCCAACGACCTCTCGCCCGAGCCGTTGCACCGGTTGGCGGCGCATGGCGTGCAAGCCGTGTCCGAACCGGCGCCACTGGTGCAAGCAAGCGAGGTCATTTTTCTATCGCTGCCATCCGGCGAAGCGTTGCAACAGCTGGCACACCAGCCACACGGCTTGCTGGCCTGCGCCCTGCCCGGCCAGGTGTTTATTGACCTTGGCACAACACCCGTAGATTTGACGCGCGAACTGGCCGCCGGTTTCGCCGCCAGGGGCGCACGTTTTATCGACGCGCCGGTGGCGCGCTCGCGTCTCGCCGCCGAAGCGGGCACCCTCTCCTGCATGGTCGGCGCCGACACCGAAACCTTTGAGCACGTCAAACCGCTGCTCGCCACCTTTGCATCCGACATAGCGCTGTGCGGACCCACGGGCTGCGGCCAGGTGGTCAAGATCCTTAACAACTATCTGCTGTACCAGGCGGGTGCGGCACTCTCCGAGGCCGCGGCGATTGCCGAGCGCTCAGGCATCGCGCCTGCACTGTTGTTTGAGGTCTTGTCCAAGGGCTCGGCCGACAGCTTTGCCGTACGGCACCACGGCATCAATGCCATCGCACCGCGTGATTTTCCGTTGCGCAGCTTTTCGGTTGCGTACGCGCGCAAAGACATGCGTTACGCCATTGAGCTTGCCAACAGCGTCGGCCTTGACGCGCACTGGGGACACGATGTCGATGGCCTGTTTGAAAAAGCCATCGCCGCCGGTCATGGCGACGAATACTGGCCGGTGATCTCCCGGCTGTTCGAGAAAGAGGAGCGTTGAGCTCTGGAATATCCGGGGCTAGGCCCTTTTCTGTTCGCGCTCATCAGTGCTCAAATGCCGGCAGTCCATCGTTCAACACCCCCTAAGGAAGCTCTGATTAAGTCCATAAATCGTCATTCCCGCGAAAGCGGGAATCCATTTTGACTCAATGAATCCACGCTTTAGGTCAAGGTGGATTCCCGCTTTCGCGGGAATGACGGACTTAATCAGAGCTTCCCTAATTCAATAGCTTATCGGTGTTGCACTTAGACCTTGATGCCACCGTTCCCCGTGCTACCCCGGTGCGACACAACTCGGCATCGCTTTGCTAGAAGCCAAAAATCCCCCTTAGCGCTTTCACGCCTTCTTGCACCGGGTCTGCGGGCTTGGGTGCGGCTGCGGGCTTGGCCGGTTCGGCTCCCTGTTGTGCCGGGGCGCTGCGGCCGCGCCGCGCGCCGCCCTCGCCCGCCGCGAGCATGGTCATGGCCGTTGACTTGAGCCGCAGCTTCATCGCCCACACCTGCTCCCAGGTCTGCTTGATGTCGGTGGGGCGCGGCGGCTGCACCAGGTTGAGCTCGTCGCCATAGGCGATGAAGTTGAACATCGATCCCTCGCCCTTGAAAATGCCCGATGGCACGCTGCAGTCGGTGGTCTGCGGCGTCATGACGATTTTTTCGCGGATCAGGCGCGCGACTTCCCCTGGCGCGATGTAATCCATCAGCGTCTGGCCCATCACCTGCACTTCGCTCGATGACCACATCACAATGTCGGTCTGGGCATCGCCCTGGCCCATGGCCGTGGCGAAATAGCCGGTTGCGGTGGGGATGGCCTTCCACTTCACCGCAAACGCGCCGCCCGCGGTCTTGGCAATCGGATCAAACGCCACGGCCTCCATAAAATCGTGGCGATCTTCGACCGCGTAGCGAATTTCCGGCGAATAATTCCCGGCGACGACGTGATCGCCCCTGAGCGATGCGTTCGCCGGTATCGCGCGCGAATCCTCCGCATTGGGCCAGCTGCCATAGGTGCGGTTGCGCCCCGGCGCAGGCCCGCGCGCACGCGTAATCGGGCGGCTGCGAAACACCTTGCCCGCATCCTCGGCGTTCATGTTTGCGAAATCAAATATCACCGGCTGGCCGCTGCGTATCTGTTCGCCGCAGCCCCAGTAGATCAGCATGCGGCCCTTGGGCCGCTCGTACTCGGGCTCATCGCCCTCGCGCTCGCGCGTGGGCGCCTGGCTGCGCGGAGTAACCAGCGGCAGGCTCTGTCCCATGGCGAGCGCCGGCGGAATGGCATGCGCCGCGCGCGGATCGCCGCTTGCAGCCTGCGAAGAACCCAGTTCGAGCCGCATGCGCTTGCCGCCGGCCATGCCCGCTGGCATCAACGCACCCATGCCCGGCGGGATGTCCATACCCATGCCACCGGCGGTCTCCACACTCATCCAGTAGACGGCGATGGGCGGGGTAACCTTTTGCTGCGCCTGTCCAATGGCGCCAAACGGGAGCGCCGCGGCAAGTGCGGCGGCGAGGATGCGGATTTTCATGATGGGGCCTTTCGTGTTTGTAGCCGGGGATCAGTCGCCCATTGTGCGCCGTTGCAACAGGACAAAGCCTACTCCCTGATCGGCTATGCGCACAATTCACGGTCCATGGTACCGAGGACGCCACGCCTGATATTGATCCTGCTCAAATCGGAACGCCGCTAGCCAATCCGCCCCTTCATCACGCGCCGGCTGACAATGAGGTGTTCCTGGGCGTCGCGGATTTGCAGCAGGCGCGGGTCATGTGGATGCCGGCCATCATGCTCATCAGGTCGGTCACCAGACTGCGCGCTTGAACATGCCGCCTCCCCGATTAATGGTGAACCCGCCTTTTTTGTCCACGACGATCAACCGCCCCACTCCACCAGCAGGTCGCATAACTCATCCACCAGTTCGGGCTTGTCATCGGCGTAGTGCGGCGCACCCTTCAGCTCATAACGCATGCCGCGCGCGCCGGCGGCCTTCATCCAGGCATCAATATGCGACGGAAACACCGTCTGGTCGGCGGTATGGTTGACCACCAGCACCGGCACCGAGGTTTCGGCCAGGCAGCGTGGTCCGTTGGCGCGCGTGTGCTGCGGGCTCCACTGGCTCAGGTAGGAGCGCAGGGTGCAAAAGCGCGCCAGGCCGTTGCTCGAATAATTGGCGTGGACGGCCTGTCCCTGTATGGTGCCCTGCTTGCGGTCATTCGGATCGAGGCCAAGGTCGAGCAGGCGCGGGTCGGCCTGCGTGCGGTGTATCAGGAATGCCTCGTCGGCCGCCTCGGGCGGGCGCACCGACTCAAGATATTTGATGCGCGCCACCACACGGTCCGTAATACGGCCCAATCGCGCCGCCTGCGCGGCGCGGTAGCGTCGTAACCAGTCAGCGTCATAAGGCGGGCCGTTGCGCGGGTCGAACATGTCGAGCGCGGCATCGGTGCGGTCCTGCTCCAGTTCATCGAGCGCGGCGGCGTCGATCTTGGTCAGCAACTGCTCGGCGCGCCCCGGGTGCGCGCAAGTCATCGCCAACGCATCGCCTGGCGGCAGCTCGTCCGCCGTCAGCACGAACGGCCGCCCGTCGGGCGTGTTGGTAATGCTCAGTTTCTCCGCCTGCTGCTGGTACAGCGCCACCAGCGAACCGCCGCCCGAATTGCCGATCAGCACCACGCGCCGGAAACCGGCCTCGCGCAGGTAGCGCACCGCGGCGCCAAGGTCCTGGATGGCGCGCTCCATCAGCAGCATGGTGTCGTTGGCGACAAAGCGCGTGTTGACCATGAACACCGCGCGGCCGCGCGCCACCAGCGGCGGCGCAAGGTAATGGTTGTGAAAATTGCTGGCCGGGTGGATCAGCACATACGCGGTGTCGCAACGCCCCTCGGGCTTCATCAGCCGGCAAAAAATCACCGGGTTGCGCCGCTGTATGCCGCTCTGGCTTTCCATGAAGCCGCCGGCCTTGACCGGCACCGCAATAACCTGGTCCATGCTCATCCTTGTGTTTGGGTGGCGCCGCAGGCCATTGCCGCGCCCCTGATCCGGGTCAAATCAGACCGGGTGTTCCAGCACCAGGTCGCGCACCGGCTTTTTGGTTTCGTTCCAGCGCTCGAGAATCCGGTAGGCATCGCGCGAGGTGGCCTCATCGGGCACCACCTTGCGATACGACAATTCCAGGCGATGGCCGCTCGGGTCAAAGAAATAAATGGACACGCACAAATGCCCGTCCTTGGGCCCGATCACGCTGACCCCGGCGGCCTCCAGCCGCGCCTTGGCGGCGAGCTGCGTCTCCTTGTCCGGCACCTCGAGCGCGAGGTGCTGCACCCAGGCCGGCGTGTTGGGGTCGCGGCCCATGGGCTTTTCATCCGGCGTCTCAAAAAACGCCACGCAGCTGCCGTCTTTCATGGCGAAAAAAATGTGGATATGCGGGCAGTACTCCTTGGTCGACCCGACGATGTCCTCGGTCAGCGCCGCCACCAGATTCATGTCGAGCAGCTTGGTGTAAAACTCGGTCGTCTCCTTGGCATCCTTGCAGCGGTAGGCCACATGGTCCAGGCGCATCGGGGTGATCTTCATTGGGATTCTCCGTGCAAAGCGTCGTTCTTATAAGAGCGGCCCGGCGCACCCGCCGCCGGCACCGCGCGCAGTCACTGGCTGCTCAAGCCCAGTGATTTGACCAGCGGCGCGTAGAAGTTCACATCGCGCCTGACCATGGCCGCCAGTTCGTCGGGCGGCGCATATGAAACCTCGGCGAATTTGCCCACGCGCTCGATGACATCGGGCATCTGGCTGACCTTGAGCAGTTCGGCGCTCAAGCGGTCGATGATGGCCTGCGGCGTGCCCACCGGCGCCGCGACCCCAAGGTAAGTGGCGCCGAACATCTCCTCGCCAAAGCCCAGTTCGGGCAGCGTCGGAAGTTCCGGGAACTGCGGCGAACGCGTCTTGCCACCTATGGCGAGCGGGCGCAGCTGCCCGGACTTGAGCATGTCGATGAAACTGGTGCCGGCCACCACCTGTACCTCGCCGACTATGGCGGCCTGATAACTGGGCATGCCGCCCTTGTAGGGCACATGCACCATCTTCGTCCCGAGTTTGGCGTTAAGCGCCTCAAAACCCAGGTGCGGCAGGCTGCCCACGCCGTAAGTGCCGTAATTGATGCCATCGGGCGCCGACTTGGCGAATTTCCCCAGCTCGTCGATGTTGCGCACCGGCAGCTTGGGATTGACCGCGACGATAAAACCGGTGCCGCGCATCAGCGTGCCGATATAGGCAAAGTCCTTGAGCGGGTCGTAGGCCTTGAACTGGTAGAGCGCGGGCACGATGCCGGCAAGATCGGTGTTGAAGGTGACCAGGGTGTAGCCGTCGGGCGCGGCACGCGCCACCGATTGCATGGCAATCATGCCGCCGGCGCCGAGGCGATTTTCCACCACCACCGGCTGGCCGAGCAACTGCGTCCATTTTTCAGCCAGGATGCGTGAAATGATGTCAAACGACGCGCCGGGCGGATAGGTGACCACCAGCTTGATGGGTCTGTTCGGATAGCCCTGCGCCGCGGCCTGCCCCACGCCCAGTAAAACCATTCCGGCCAATACCAACGCAATGACTGCGCGCTTGAACATACCGCCTCCTCTGTTGATCCGTTCGGACTGGCACTCTTGTCCTGCGTGCCTTAGACCGAAGATTACCACCAGCCGCGGCAGCTCATGAGCGCCTGGATATGCAAAGACCCGCATCATCCGCGCCCGCTCGCGCCTTCCGCTCGAAGTCCCGGCCTGTCGCCGGCAATACGCTGGAAACGCCCGACTGACGGTGAGACGGGGGTTTCGCCGAGAATTCTCGGCGCCCGTCGAACGGCCTCGGCCTGTCGGCCGAGGCGCGCCCTGCAAGGGGCTTTCCAGCCATTTATCCGGCATGGGCTAGAATCGGCCACATCGTCGAACAACGCGCAGGCGGGTGCATGGACTCTCGGATGGCAGGCAGGATCGCGCTGGTTACCGGCGGTGCGGGCGGCATTGGCGGCGCGGCGGGGGAACTGTTTTGCGCCCACGGCGGCAAGGTGTTGCTGGTCGATCGCGATGCGCCGCAACTGGAACGCATGGCGGCAGGCATACGCGAGCGCGTGGCGGGGGCCGCGGTGGCAGTGTGTTCGGCTGATGTGACGCAAGCATCCGATGCGGCGCGCGCAGTGGCGCAGGCCATGGCGCAGTTTGGCGCACTCAATGTGCTCATCAACAACGCCGCGGTACGCTATCTCGCACCCGTCGCCGAAGCCGACATCACCCAATGGGAGGCGCTGTTTGCCGTCAACCTGATGGGCGCGGTAAACATGTGCAAAGCCGCCCTGCCCGAATTGCGCAAGGCGGCCGGTGCGAGCGTGGTCAATGTCGCCTCCACCTACGCCCTGGTCGGGCGCAAGGGCTTTGGCGCCTACGACGCCGCCAAGGCGGCGCTGCTCTCGCTCACCCGCACACTTGCATTTGAGGAGGCGGCACACGGCGTGCGCGTCAACGCAGTCTGCCCCGGCGGCACGCTGACGCCCTTCACCATAGGCCGCGGCGCGGCGCGCGGCATTGGCGAAGCGGCGCTGCGCGCCGAAGCCAAGGCCGACACCCTGCTCAAGCGCTGGGCCGAAGAAAAGGAAGTCGCCTACCCGATCATGTGGCTGGCCTCGGGCGAGGCTTCTTACATGACAGGCGCGGCGCTGATGGTGGACGGCGGCACGTCCATCATGTAATGGCGCGTCAGACCGGGCAGTCGAGTGCGCCCGGTTTCACCGCGTGGCGCTCGCCCGCGGTAGCCTGGCTGACAAAGGCTGCGGCGATCATGCGGCGCACCTTGACCACGTCCTCGTCCGGCCCGAGCAAAAACTCCGAATTGCGCGCCGCCAGCAAGTCGCCCTGCGCCTCGGCAGCCCAGGCGTCCTCTTCATTGACCTTTTCCAGACGCTTGATCGCCACCTCTTCAAAGGTCTTTTTCGCGCGGGCACGTTCGGCATCGGTGCCGGCGCGAAATGCCAGAAAGCGCACGATCAGCGTATGCGTTTCGTCGAGGGGAATCTGCCACAGCCGTGCCGCATACGGCGGCACACCGGGCGCCGGCGTGATCGGGTTGGTGGTGAGACAAGGCAGGGCAAAGCGCGCGCCCTTTACGTCGCGGGTGAAATGGCCGTGGCCTATGGGCTTGCCTTCGAGGTCCACCGACACGCCGCGAATGCCGTGCGAGCTGCGCACAATTTCCACGCGCCGGTCGGCCAGCCGCACCCCACCCTGGCGCAGCGCGTCGGCCTGCGACTGCGACGAGGTGTGCAGCGTCACCGCGTGATAGGCGTCGCTGCCGTCAATGGCCAGCAGCCAGTTGGCCTTCCACACCGCGGTGGGCAGGCGAAAGCAGACAAATTCATCGGGCTTGAGCAGTTCCTCGGGCACCTCGGAGGCGAGCGGCGGCGGCGGGAAGGCCTGCGCATCGCCGATATAGGCCCAGATGTAGCCGCCCAGCTCCTCGGCAGGGTAGGCGCGCACGCCGACCATGTCGTGCAGCTTGCTGCGTTCCTTTTCCCAGGGGATCAGCGTGCAGCTGCCGCGGCCGTCAAAGCGCAGCCCGTGCAGCGCGCACTGCAACTCGCCATCGAGCACGCGGCCGACCGACAGCTTGATGCTGCGGTGCGGACAGCGATCCGTGACTACGCAGGGCTTGCCCGCAGCGTCGCGCCAGGCGGCAAAGGATTCGCCCAGCACCCGGAAGGCCAGCGGGTATTCGCCGCCAAGCTCCTCGGACTGCAGCACCGGGTACCAGTAATTGCGCAGGCCCGCCGGCAGTCCTGCGGGAATGCCAGGTGCGACCTCGGGAAGCTTTGTCGGTGCGTTCATAAGCCCCTCTTTTCCCTTAGTCGGCCTTGATGCCGAATTCGCGCACGATGCGGCCGTAGCGCGCATGGTCTTCGCGCATTTCCGCGCCGAAGGCCTCGGCGGTGCCGCCGCGCGCGTCCATGCCGCCTGCGATCATGCGCTCGCGCACATCGGGCATGGCGAGCACCGCGTTGACCTCCTGGTTCATGCGTGCGATCACCGCAGCCGGCGTTCCGGTGGGCGCAAAAATGCCATACCAGGCGTCGGTCACCACCCCCGGATAACCCAGCTCGGCCATGGTCGGCACATTGGGCAGCAAGGGCGTGCGGCGTTTTTCGGTCACCGCAAGCACGATCAGCTTGCCCGAGCGAAGGTGCTGCGCAATGCCCCCGCCCATGGCGACAAAGAGCACCTGCACCTGGTCACCGAGCACCGCCGTCACCGAAGGCGCGACGCCCTTGAACGGGACATGCTGCATGTCCACGCCCGCGGCCTTGCGAAACAATTCGCCGGCGATGTGCATGGGCGAACCGTTGCCGGCGGTCGCATAAGCCAGGCCGGGCTTGCTCTTTGCGAGCGCCACCAATTCGGCCACGGACTTGACACCGAGCGTGGGGCTTACCACCAGGATCATCGGCGTGGCGGCCGGCATGATCACCGGCACAAGGTCGGCCATCACGTCCACACCACCGCCGGCGCCCTTGGTGAGTACGTGCGGCGAGATGGCGATGGTGTTCGGCGCAATCAGGAAGGTATAGCCATCGGGCGCCGACTTGGCCACGGCATTGGCGCCGGCCAGCCCGCCCACCCCGGGCCGGTTGTCGACGATCAGCGTCTGGCCCATACGCGTGGAAAATTTTTCACCGAGGATGCGCGCAAACAAATCCGGTCCGCCGCCGGGCGGGAACGGCACCACCATGGTCACCGGCTTGGCCGGCCAGGCCTGCGCCTGCACCACGGGCGACATCAGCAGTGCCGGCAACAAGGCCAGCACCGCGGAAATCACCAGCACAAGTCGGCGCGAACAGCGGGGCATTTGGTCTGGGTACATGGCTGGCACTGGTGCAAATCCTTTGAAAGTGGCTGAAAAATCGCCGTTATTGCAATGGCTGGGAGATAACGACGGAGTGGCTGAATCTTAACTTTTGAGATGCCAAAGTCAAGGCGAAACGCGCACACCGAAAGGACTGCCTGAGTGCACGCATCCCGGGCGCAGAAACGCTACACTGCTAAAACTTTGCAGCGCAGCCTCGCAACGACCAGGCAAGCCGCATTTCCCGTGACACGCACCAAGGGGAGGACCACCATGAAAACCATCATCGCCATAGCGGGCGCACTGCTCCTGTCCGGCATCGCCGCCGCCGCGGAAATCAAAGTGGTCTCTACCCAGGCCACCGAGCCCGCCTACCTCGAACTGGTGGCGCAGTTCGAGAAGCTGACCGGGCACAAGGTCGCTTCGATATTCTCGGGCACGCTCAACGTGCGAAAGCGCCTGGCAGACGGCGAGTCCTTCGACCTGATCATCATGGCCGGCCCGGCGATAGACGAGCAGGTCAAACTGGGCAAGGCCGTTGCCGGCAGTCGCGTGGACTTTGCCAAGTCGGGCACCGGTCTCGCCGTCAAAAAAGGCGCGCCCAAGCCGGACATCAGCACGGTCGAGGCCTTCAAGAAAAGCATGCTCTCGACCAAATCCATCGGCTATTCCACCGGTCCGAGCGGCGTGTACATGCTCAGCGTGTTCGACAAACTGGGCATCACCAGCGAGATCAAGGGCAAGCTCAAGCAAACGCCTTCAGGCGTGTTCGTCGGCACCCTCGTCGCCACCGGCGAAGCCGAGGTCGGCTTCCAGCAAATCCCCGAACTGATCCACTTTGAGGGCATCGACTACGTCGGCCCGCTGCCCGGTGACCTGCAACGCCTGACCATGTTCTCCACGGCCATCCACAGCGGCGCAAAACAGGCCGATGCCGCGAGGGAACTGGTGAAATTCATCACCTCGCCCACAGCCGCACCGGTCATCAAGAAGCACGGGCTGGATCCGGCCTGAGCGCGGCAGTAGCCGCAGCGCACCCGGACAGCACCTTCCACTTTATTTTTAACTACACTTGGAACCGATCATGATGCATTCGTCCACCCTTGAATACCTGCAGCGGCGCGTGCGGCGCGCCCTTGCTCCCGGCCTGCTCGCACTCGGCTGCCTGCTGGGCGCCGGCAGCGTACTGGCGCAGCCGGCGACCATCAAGCTGCTGGTCGGCTTTCCACCCGGTGGCGGCACCGACGCCATCGCCCGCCTGCTGGCCGACCGGCTCAAGGACCAGTTGGGCAGCCATGTCATCGTCGAGAATCGCGCCGGTGCCGGCGGCCAGCTTGCGGCGCAAGCCTTGAAGGCCGCCCCGCCCGACGGCGGCACGCTGTTCCTGTCACACGACCACTCCATATCCATCCTGCCGCTGGTGATGAAGAACCCGGGCTTCGACCCGGAACATGATTTCACCGCGGTGGCCGGCTTCGCCAGTTTCGTCAACGGGCTCGCGCTCTCGGGCGGCACGCCGGCCAAGTCGATGAACGAGTACATCGAGTGGGTGCGCGGCAAGGGCCGCGGCACCGTGGGCGTACCCGCGCCGGCCTCGGTGCCCGAATTCCTCGTCACGGTCATAGGCAGGAAATACGGCCTCGACCTGCAGCCCGCGCCCTACCGCGGCAGCGCACCGATGATCGCCGACATGCTGGGCAACCAGATCAGCGCCGGGGTGGCGTCGGTGCCCGACTTCATCGAGTACCACAAGAGTGGCAAGGTGCGCATGGTCGCCGTGCTAGGCGGCAAGCGCCAGGCCGCATTGCCCGACGTGCCCACCTTCACCGAGCTTGGCATCGCCGGTTTTGAGGATGTGCCCTATTACGGCATCTTCGCACCCAAGGGCACGCCAACCGCGGTGATCGAGCGCCTGTCCGATGCCGTGGCCAAAGTCATCGCCATGCCGGACGTGCGCGCCCGCCTCACCGACCTGGGTCTCACCGTCGAGCACATGAGCCCGCAGCAACTGGCCAGCCGCGAGCGCGCCTACGCCAGGGCGTGGGCGCAGATCATCGGCGCGAGCGGGTTCAAGGCGCAGTAGCCGGCAACAGGCGCAAACGCGCCCACTTGATTTCGTACGCCGCGCGCGCCTGCTCGACGCGCAGAAGTTCCTTGCCAATGACGCCTCGCGCCTCTTCGAGGTCGTGGTCGGCCTGCAGGCCCAGCTAGAAACCTTCCGAGGTTCCGAAAAAAGCCGCCAGCCGCAGCGCCGTGTCAGCCGAGACAGTACGCTTGCCCAGCACGATTTCATTGACGCGGCGCGGCGGCACCCCGATGGCGCGCGCAAGCGCCTTCTGGCTGAGCGCCATCGGGTTGAGGAACTCCTCGAGCAACACCTCGCCAGGATGGATGTTTGGCAGTTTGTTCATGCTTTCGCGTCAGTGATAATCGACGATCTCCACATACGATGGCCCGGAGTCGCTCCAGAAAAAGCACAGCCGCCACTGGTCGTTGATGCGGATGCTGTACTGTCCCTTGCGATCACCCCGCAATGCCTCAAGGCGATTGGCCGACGGCACGCGCAAATCGTCCACTCGCCATGCGCTATTGAGCATGCGCAGCTTGCGCCGCGCGACCAATGCCTCAGTCAGGCATCACCCCAAAACGCCCGCATGGCAAGGCTTTCCAGCCATCACCCTCAGTCCGCGGCGACCCCGTATTTGGCTGCCAGGCTGAGCCAGCGATCGATCTCGTCGTGCAGGAAGGCTTGTTGTTGTGCTGCGGGAATATTCAGCACGCGGCCGCCGTCGCGCTCGATCTTGGCGACAAAGTCGGCTTCGCGGTTGATCGCAGCGAGGGCCTCGCGCAGTTTCGCCACCACCGGCGCCGGCGTCGCGGCGGGCGCAAAAATGCCAAACCAGCTCTCGCCCTCAAAGCTGACGACGCCCGATTCATTGATGGTAGGCACGCTGGGCAACTGCGGTGTGCGCGCCGCCGAGGACACCGCCAGGCCCTTCAAGCGTCCCGACTGCACGTAGGGCTTGGCCGCCGACAGGTTGTCGAACATCAGGTCAAGCCGCCCGCCCAGCATTTCCTGGTGCGCCGGCGCCGCGCCCTTGAAGGGCACGTGCACGAGGTCTAGCCCCATGCTCTTGAAGAGGATCGTGCCCCACACCTGTTGCAAGCTGCCAAGGCCCGCCGAGCCAAAGGTGAGCTGGCCGGGGCGCGTCCTGGCGTACTGCACCAGTTCGGCAAGATTGGCCGGCGGCAGGTCGGGCCGCGCGAGCAGCACAAAGGGGTAGGCCGACACATAGCCTATGGGCACGAAGTCGCGCTCCGGGTCGTAGGGCAGGTTCTTGATCAGCGCCTTGTTCATCACCATGTTGAAAATACCGCCCACCAGCAGCGTGTAGCCATCGGCGGGCGCCTTGGCGACAAATTCGGTGCCAATCAGCGAGCCGGCGCCGGCGCGGTTCTCCACCACCGCCGGCTGGCGCAGCAGTTCGGCAAGGCGTTGCGCCACCGTGCGCCCGAGTATGTCGGTGCCCCCGCCGGGCGGCTGCGGCACGATGACCTTGATCGGCCGGTTCGGATAATCCTGGGCGGCGGCCTGCCCCGGCGCCAGCGTCATAAGTGACGCGACGAGCGCGACACAAAACAGTTTGGGGGCGTGGCGATTCATGGCGTCTCCAGCGGTGCGGGTGGGCGGGTCGGCGCAAAGCAGCGCGCCAGCCCGGCGGATTTTGTCACCTTTCAGCCGACTGCGCCGTGCCTGACCGACTCCGGGAGCATTGGATCTAGGGAAGCTCTGATTAAGTCCATAAATCGTCATTCCCGCGAAAGCGGGAATCCATTTTGACTCAATGAATCCACGCTTTAGGTCAAGGTGGATTCCCGCTCCCCGATTAAGGCATTCGAGGACAAGCTTCGCGGGAATGACGGACT
>CAMAWC010000026.1 GCA_945861875.1 Bordetella parapertussis | reverse complement strand
AGGCGGATATTGGCCGCCTTGATGACCCTGCCGAACTTTGCAAGCTCGCTGCGCATCAGTGCGGAAAACTGTTCGTTCGTGGTGATGAAGGGTTCCATGCCCTGGCTGACCAGTTTCTCGCGGAAGTCCGGGGTCTTGAGCATCTTGTCCACCTCCGATGAAATCCGGTCAGTGATTTCCCTGGGGGTGCCCGCCGGCGCGAACAGAGCAAACCACAGCCTGATGTCCAGGCCCGGCAGGCCGCCTTCGGCGAATGTGGCTACCTGGGGCAGTGCGGCCGAGCGGGCGTTCCCCGAGGTCGCAATCGGCTTGAGCCGGCCCGCCTTGATATGGGGCAGTACCGTGATGATGGGGCTGAAATACAAATCCACCTGCCCGCCGATGAGGTCGGTGATGGCGGGGGCGCCCCCCTTGTAGGGGACGTGTTGCATCTTCACGCCCGCCGCGATATTGAAGGACTCGGCCGCGATATGGGCCGGGGACCCACCGCCTGCGGAGGCGAAATTGAGTCGGCCCGGCCGCGATTTTGCAAGATCGATGAATTCGGGCAGGCTGCCGGCCGGTACGGCCGGATTGAGCACCATGACGAACTCGCTGACCGCGAGGGTGGCCACCGGCGTGAAGTCTCGGATGGAGTCGAAGGGGGTGTTGAGCAGGTGCGGGACCGTCACGAGATCCATGGACGTGAGCATGATGGTGTACCCGTCGGGTGCCGACTTGGCCAGCGCCTCCGAACCGATTACCGTATTGCCGCCGGGACGGTTGTCGACGATTACCTGCTGGCCCCATGCCTCGTTGAGTTTCTGGCTGACGTAGCGGGCGAGGATGGTCACGCTGCCGCCTGTCGCGTAGGGCACGATCATGCGAATCGGCTTGCCCGGGTAGGCCGGCTGGGCCGCGGCCGTGCCGGTGAGCATCCCAAACGTGGCGGCAACGAGAATGCACGCCCGCGCAATGGTGGTAAGCGTCATGCGGTGTCCTGCACATGAGCGTTGATGATCGCATCAGGTTTCGCGTGTAAATGTCGCTTCGTCATGCTCTCTCCTGTTCTGAAATTCCTTATAACTGGGAATCAGGATATTAAACCGACCGATTGTCAATTAGAATCAGGATTGGTCCACCAACCACATTCTAAAATATCGCAATGGAACAGTTTTTTACCGAATACCAGATCATCTATTTCTTGCCTCTAGCCGCCCTGGCTATTGTTCTAGAGTCCTATTTCTATAAAAAGCAATTTAAAAAACCCTATCCATGGCGAGAGAGTGCGACATCGTTAGGGGTGGGTTTGGGTCATCAGCTAACGGGTATCGCGAATCGCTTGCTGATACAAGGTGTGATGGCTGGTTTTGTTTGGCAATATCGTGTTCATACCATGCCCAACGAATGGTGGGTCTATCTGGCGCTCTTTATCGGCTTGGAGTTTTGTTATTACTGGTATCACCGTGCTTCTCATGAGGTCTTTCTCATGTGGGCAACGCATAGTACCCATCACTCTCCCAATGAGATGACTTTATCAGCCTCTTATCGACTCGGTTGGCTGCCTTTTTTATCTTTTAGCTGGGTCTTTTTTTTGCCACTGGTATTTTTGGGCTTTTCCCCAATTCTGGTCTTTACCATGCTTACGATCAATTTAACGTACCAGTTCTGGCTACACACCAAACTGATTGGTCGATTAGGATTCTTGGAGGGCATTTTGAACACCCCTTCATCCCACCGGGTTCATCACGCCAGTAATACATTGTATCTAGATAAAAATTATGGCGGAATTTTAATTGTGTTTGATCGTCTTTTTGGAACCTATGCCAAAGAAGAGCGGGGGGTTGATATTGTTTATGGGTTGACGCACCCCAATCATTCAAGAAATCCATTTGAAGTCGTTTTTCGGGTTTGGCGCGAGTTGGTCCATAAGTTGATTAATACCCCAGGCCTGAAAAATAAATTGAGAATGATTTTTTTACCTCCGACCTGAAGGTATATTCGCCGTCTGAAAAGGATGCAGCTAAAGAGCGTCCCGCCGCGTTTTCAGTGGGTGTGGCAGACAAAAGCGCCGACTATGTGCCGTTCGCGTTGGAAGATTACGTCGACAGCCCCATTGCGCTGGCGCGTATCAAAGCCAAGGTAACGCAAAAAGAACTGACCAAGCGTCTGAGTGTTACGCAAGCCTACATCAGCAAGGTCGAGCATCAGGCCAAAGTTACGCCCAAGCTATTGGCGAAAGTGAAAACGGCGCTCAGGTAGTTTCTTTGCCGCAGACTGGGGGATACGCGTAGCCCGGGTCGGCACAGGGCCGTAGGCTGGAAAGCCGCGCCAGACGGGCATCTCCAGTCGATGATAGGAGGCAGGGTAGGGTAAAAAGTTTTGGCGCCCCCGACACGAATCGAACGTGTGACCCCCTTCTTAGGAGGAAGGTGCTCTATCCACTGAGCTACGGGGGCTTGGCGGTGTAACGCTTGATCGTCCGCGAGGCCGGATTATACGCTGCCGCCAAGGCGTGGTGCGCCCCCGTGCGGTGGCGGGTATGACTTGGGATAAAATGCAGCCATGCAGACCAGCTCCGTTTTCGGTGCGCCAGGCGATGCCCCTCCGGGCAGGGGTGAGTTGTTGCTGTGGTTTTGCGGCGCCGTGCTTTTTGCGCTGGTCCTGGTCGTCGGTTTTCTCGCCTACCTCAACCCGGCGATGCTGATCGAGTTCGCCAGCCTGCGGCTTTGCGGCTGAACCATCGCTGTTCGCGCAACGCCCATGAGTGCTCCGTTCAAGCCTGGCTATTCGACTCGGCCATGTTCAATCCGCCCGGGGCGATGCACCGGCGCTTCGAGCAGGCATTGCAGCAGGTCAAGGCCGCCCTCGGGCGGCACCGGCAAGGCCGGCGGCGCGTTCTGGTACCTGCCGCAATACCTGCGCGAGCAGTCGCAGACTGTTGTTCAATGACGGCGCCGGATTATCGCGACGTGCTGGCGTTCTGGTTCGGCGAGCCGGCGCAAGCCGATTACGGCCGGGCGCGTACCGCCTGGTTCAGCAAGGACGAAGCCTTTGATGTGCGGGTGCGCGAGCGCTTTCGCGCCAGCTGGGACCTGGCGCGCGAGGGCCGCCTCGATGCCTGGCTCGGCGATGCCCTGCCGCTGCTCGCCTTTATCGTGCTGACCGACCAGTTCCCGCGCAACATGTTTCGCGGCACGCCGCGGGCGTTTGCCACCGATGGCATTGCGCTTGCGGCGGCGCGCATCGCCGTGGCGCGCGGGCACGACCGCATGCTCCCGCCGGTGCAGCGCTGGTTTGTCTACCTGCCCTTCGAGCACGCCGAGGACATTGCGACGCAGCGCGGGTCCTTGCGCCTGTTTGCCGGCCTCACCGGTGACGCGGACAGCGCCGGCACCATAGACTATGCGCAGCGCCATTACGACATCGTCGAGCGCTTCGGCCGCTTCCCGCATCGCAACGCCATCCTTGGCCGCGCTTCAACCGCCGCCGAGGCGGCATTCCTGCTGCAGCCGGGCTCGGGCTTTTGATGGGCCATGATCTTGCGATGCCCTCGGCCTGGGTGGCGCGCTGGTCGCCGCTGATCAAGCCGGGCGACCGTGTGCTCGACCTCGCCTGCGGCCATGGCCGGCATGCGCGATTGCTTGCAGAGCGGGGCGCCCTGGTCACGGCCTTGGACCGTGACGAAGCGGCGCTCGCCAGCTTGCAAGGTGTGAACGGTGTGACCACGCTTGCCGCCGATGTCGAATCGGGGCCCTGGCCCTTTGCGCCCGGGAGCTTTGACGCCGTGGTGGTCAGCAATTACCTGCATCGACCCCTGTTTGCCCAGATCAGCGCCGCGTTGCGCGACGGCGGCATATTGATTTACCAAACCTTCATGCAAGGGAACGAACGCTACGGCAAGCCGTCCAACCCGATGTTCCTGTTGCTGCCCGGTGAGTTACCGGATGCTTTTGGCAGTGCCTGCCGGGTTGTGGGTTTTGAACAGGGTTTTATTGGCGAGCCGAAACCGGCCGTGGTGCAGTGCCTGTGCGCGCAAAAATCTGCGGGTAAATTCAGCGCCTTGCCCTTGTAGCGTAACAAGGTGTAAGGGCTGTTTCGGCGCGGTGTGGAATCGGCTAGAATGGAACATTAAAATCGATAGTCTGCGACACATACAGCCATGCTGACCGGTAGCCTTGTTGCAATCGTCACCCCCATGCACGCCGATGGCGGGCTGGATATCGAGCGCTTCAAGTCGCTCATCGATTTCCATATCGCCGAGGGCACCGACGGCATTGTCGTGGTCGGCACTTCGGGCGAGTCGCCCACGGTCAATTTCGACGAACACAAGCAACTCATCCGCGTCGCCGTGCAGCACGCGGCCGGGCGCATTCCGGTGGTCGCCGGCACCGGCGCCAATTCGACCGCCGAGGCGATCGAACTGTCCCATTCGGCCAAGGCCGCGGGCGCGGGACTGAGCCTGTCGGTCGTGCCCTATTACAACAAACCGACGCAGGAAGGAATGTACCGCCACTTTCGCGCCATCGCCGAAGCGGTGGACCTGCCGCAGATTGTTTACAACGTGCCCGGTCGCACGGTGGCCGATATCAGCAATGAAACGCTGCTGCGGCTTGCGCAACTGCCCAATATCGTCGGTGTCAAGGACGCCACCGCAAACCTCGAGCGCGGCAGCGACTTGCTGCGCCTGCGGCCGAAGAATTTCGCCGTCTATTCCGGCGATGACGCGACCTGCCTTGCGCTTACCCTGCTCGGCGGCGAAGGCGTCATTTCGGTCACCGCCAACGTCGCGCCGCGCCTGATGCACGACATGATCAAGGCCGCGCTTGCCGGCGATCTGGCGAAGGCCCGCGAATGCAACAACCAGCTGCTGCCGCTGCACCAGAAACTGTTTGTCGAGGCCAATCCGATACCGGTGAAGTGGGCGGTGGCGCAAATGGGCCTGATCGAAGAGGGCATCCGCCTGCCGCTGACCGAACTGTCGCCGCAATTCCACGACAGCGTGCGCGATGCCATGCGTGCCGCGCAGATCCGAGCCGCGGGCAACCTGCGCCTGGTCGAGGGCAAGACGGCATGAGCTTGCGCGCCGCACTTGCCGCGCTCGCCGTCCTGTTGCTGGCGGCCTGCAGCGGCGCGGACATTTTGCCGGAAGGCAAGAAAATCGACTACAAGTCGGCGAGCAAGCAGTCGCTGCCGCCGCTGTCCATCCCCCCCGACCTGACCACGCCTGGGCGCGACAACCGTTATACCGTGCCCGATGTCGCTTCAGCGCCGGGGCAGGCGACCTTGTCCGAGTATCAAGCGGCGCGGGCCGGGGCGTCCAAGGGCACACCCGATGCAAAGGTGCTGCCGGCGAATGAAAAAATCCGCATGGAACGCAATGGCGACCAGCGCTGGCTGGTGGTGCCGGACTCACCGGACAAGCTCTGGCCGCTGGTCAAGGAATTCTGGCAGGAGTCGGGCTTCCTCATCAACGTCGAGCAGCCGACCGTGGGCATCATGGAAACCGACTGGGCGGAAGACCGCGCCAAGGTGCCGCAGGGTGGCATGCGCGGAATCCTGGGCAATATGATTGGCAGTGTCTACGATTCGGGTTTCCGCGACAAGTTCCGCACCCGGCTTGAGCGCACGTCCGACGGCGGCACCGAGATATTCATCAGCCATCGCGGCATGGAAGAAAAATACATTTCCACCGACAGGACGCAGACGTCCTGGCAGGCGCGGCCGCCGGACCACAATCTGGAGGCCGAGTTTCTCGGCAAAATGATGGCGCGCCTCGGTGTCGACGAGACGAGCGCCAAGGCGCAGGTTGCCGCGGCGGTGGCGACCAAGGCGCCCGAACGCGCCAAGCTGACGCGCACCGCGAACGGGGTCGGTTTGCTCGACCTGGATGAGCCGTTTGACCGCGCCTGGCGGCGGGTGGGCCTGGCGCTCGATCGCGTCGGCTTTACCGTCGAGGACCGCGACCGGACCAAGGGCTACTACTTCGTGCGCTATGTCGACCCGGAATCGGACTCCAAGAAGAGCAGCGGTGGTTTCATGTCCAGCCTGGCGTTTTGGCGCTCCAACGACTCGAAGAAGAATAGCAACGAGCAGTTCCGCGTTGTGGTGAAGGACGCCGCCACCGATGCGAGCCAGGTGAGTGTGCTCAACAAGGACGGCGCGGTCGACACGTCCGACACTTCGCGCAAGATCCTCAGCCTGCTGTACGAACAGCTCAAGTAATTGTTCCGTGCGCCTGCCTGCCGGCGCGATCCACCGCGCACGGAGTTTCCTGGTTTTCCTTCCCTCAGCCGTTCCGGCATGCGCCTAGAAAAATGGCGCTGATGCGCTTCGCCTCGCTTGGCAGCGGCAGTGCCGGCAATGCCCTGATTGTCGAGGCCGGTGCGACAAGACTGATGCTCGATTGCGGGTTTGCGCTGCGCCAGACACTGCAGCGCCTGGCCCGCATCGGCCTCGCGCCGGAGGACTTGTCGGGCATTGTCG
Source organism: Bordetella parapertussis (assembly GCA_945861875.1). Lineage (GTDB taxonomy): Bacteria > Pseudomonadota > Gammaproteobacteria > Burkholderiales > SG8-39 > CAITSH01. The sequence continues at coordinate 35,818 of CAMAWC010000026.1, read as the reverse complement.
TGACACACGAACATGGCGATCATGTCGCCGGTGTGTTCAGTTTCGCCGGCCGCTTCGGTATCCCGGTATGGCTGACCCACGGCACCTGGAACGTTGCGGGCAAGGGCTACACGGGTGAGGTGCGTTTCCTCGACAGCCATGTGCCGTTTGCCATAGGAGACATCGCGGTGTCGCCGTTTCCGGTGCCACACGACGCGCGCGAGCCGGCGCAGTTTGTGTTTTCCGATGGCGCGCGGCGCCTCGGGGTGATTACCGATACCGGCTCATCGACGCCGCATATCGAGGCCATGCTCTCCGGTTGCGATGCTCTGGTGCTCGAGTGCAACCACGACGCCGGCCTGCTCGCGGGGGGCAATTACCCGCCCTCGCTCAAAGCGCGCATTGGCGGGCCTTACGGCCACCTGGACAACGCCACCTCGGCGGCGCTGCTTGCGGCGCTGGACAACTCCCGCCTCAAGCATATTGTCGCGGCGCACCTGTCGTTGCAAAACAACACCGCGGAACTGGCGGTGCTTGCGCTGGCGGGCGCCTTGTCCTGCGCGCCGGAGTGGGTGGGGGTTGCGACTCAGGAAGAAGGGTTTGCCTGGCGCGAAATCTGATTCAACCGGGTTGCGTGGTATTGAACAGGGTTTGAAACGCGGCAGGCCTGATGCGTGCTTGATTCAGCCTCCCGGCCGCAACAGACAGGTAAAAAAAAGCCGGCCCACTGGGCCGGCTTTTTCGTGATGCTGCCGTATTACTTCTTGGCAGCGTCTTTTGCGGCGTCAGCCGCCGGCGCTGCGGGAGCAGCAGCAGGTGCCGGAGCAGCGGCCGGAGCCGGAGCAGCGGCCGGAGCCGGAGCAGCAGCCGGAGCCGGAGCAGCAGCAGGTGCCGGAGCAGCAGCAGGTGCCGGAGCAGCAGCGGGAGCCGCTTTTTTCGGCTCTTCTTTGCCGCAGGCGGCGAGTGCGAGGGCTGCCAGGGCAACCATGAGTACTTTACGGTTCATCATTTTCATTCCTTGCGTTAATTTGGAAAATAGCCTGTTCGTCGCACCCTGTCGTCACGTGGATAAATAAACGCAGCGCGAACCCCGACAGTTTACCATATTACCGCGATGCACAAAACAGCCAAATCGGGGCCTTCCCCGGCAACGGAGGCCCTTAGAGTCCGGAAGTGGATGCCGAGACCGCGGGTACGGAGCTTTGCCAGATTTCGTCAAAGCGTTCGCGCATCTTGTGGGCTTCCTTGTCGTCGTTGAGCACCAGCACGCCGCGTGACTGCTCCCACACCGGGCGGCGCACGAAATGATGGTTGTCGGCGAGTGCGAAGCAGTCCTGCACGCGGGCGGCGTCGCCCTCGGTCTGGTGGATAAGCACGCTGCCGCTGAAAAAAACCAGCAGGTTCATCAGGCGCGGCATTTGTCGTGCCACCAACTCCGGCTTGTGCAGGGCGATGTACACGCGGTTGTCACGCTGGCGTGAAATAAAATCGCGCAGTTTGTCCAGGGTGACGGCGGTATTGAGTGGCAGTTGCGACAAGTCCGGATCAAAAATGCGCAGTTCGTGCCGTGCCAGGGACAGCACCTGTTCGAATCCGGCGACATACTCGGCACGGCTGGTGAACAGATGGCGCTCGGGCTGGAACTCGGGTGCGTTAAGGTCGCTCATGCCTGATTACTGTGGTGATGAACGGGGCGGTCCGGACAAACATAGATAGCCGTGACGGTACCAAGTGTAAAACAGATCGGCAAGCTCCCCGGGCATGGCGGTGTCGGCTGGAAGGCTGCGCCGGTCGGCCAGTCTCGCCAGCAGGGGGCGCGCAGCGCGACTCACCTGCACGGCTTCACCATTGATATGAAATACGCTCCCGCGGTAGAGCAGCAGGGTGCGCATGTCCAGGTGCATGCCGGACTTGCGCAATTGCGCGGCAAAACGCCGCGGTGGCAGAGGCCGTGCCGGCCGGTCAAACTGCACCGCCGGTTTGGGCTGGGAAAGAAATTCGCCAAGAAAGCGTTCCACTTCGCGCCTGCCCCAGCGAATGCGCGCCAGGCGATGCAGTGCATCACCAACCATGGCGGCGGGGATTTCGCCCGGGTGGCGGGCCGGCGCCAGCCCGGGATCGGCATAACGGCCCTCCAGCGCGACGCCGTCCTGCAGGAAATCAAGAAAACTAAGCGCCAGCTCCTGCGCCGCAGGGGCGCGGAAGCCGATTGAATACGTGGTGCAGGTCGACAGCGCCACACCCTCATGCGCCACCCCGGGCGGCAGGTAAAGCATGTCGCCGGGTTCGAGCACCCATTCATCGGCGGCGCGAAATGATTTGAGTATTTTCAGCGGTGCGCGCGCATCCAGGGCCAGGTCGCGCTGCCGGCTGATGCGCCAGCGCCGCCGACCTTCGCCCTGCAGCAAAAAAACGTCATACGAGTCGACGTGCGGCCCGACCCCGCCGCCCGGCGCCGCGTAACTGAGCATCACATCGTCAAGGCGCGCGTAAGGGATGAAGGCAAAACGGCGCAACAAGGTGTCGGCCTCCGGCAGCAGGAGATTCAGGCCCTGCAGCAGCAGGGTCCAGTTGCGCGCGGGCAGGGAGGCGAAATCCCTGCGGCTGAAAGGCCCGTGATCAAGCAGCCATTTTCCGGCCTGCCGCCGCACCAGTCTTGATTCGGCGTCCTCCCGCCCGGCCAGCCTGAACAGCGGCTGCCTGGCAATGAGCCCGCTGAAGCCGGGCAGGGCGCCGCGCACCAGCAGGGGTTTTTTCTGCCAGTATTCGCGCAAGAACCGTGTGGGCGTAAGGCCGCCGAGCAACTGCATTTTCATCGCGGCAATTATACCGGCGGCAAGACCGGCAGGCCGCAAAGTGGTGGTCAGAATCGCATAACTTCACAGCCGCAGGGAATCGTTCAGGGGGTGTTGAGAAAGGGGGCGATGCCCCCTTTGAATCCCCCAATCAAGTGGGAATTCAGAGGGAGAGTTGCGCAGGCTATCCGTAATCTTTAATGCTCCATCATCATTCTGAACTGCCTGATAGAATTGACCCGCCTTGTTCCGGAGCGCACGCCACGCCTATGCTGCAAGCAGGACAACCAGCACCACGTTTCACCTTGCCGGATGCCGACATGGAGTCGGTCGACCTATCGCGGTTTCGCGGCAAGAAAAACGTCGTGTTGTTTTTTTATCCGCGTGACGGCACGCCGGGCTGCACCCTCGAGGCGAGCGAATTTTCCGACCACGACGAGGAGTTTGCGCGTCACGACTGCGTGGTGATGGGGATTTCCCCCGACGACTGCCTGCGCCACGCCGAGTTTCGCGATGACAACGGCCTTTCGGTAACGCTGTTGTCCGACCCGGAGCGCGAAATCTGCCGCAAATACGGCGTACTGACTGAAAAGCATGAAAATGGCAGCAGCAGGACCTGCATACAGCGTTCGACCTTCATCATCGACAAGCGCGGCACCCTGCGCCATGCCCTCTACGGGGTGACACCGAGGGGCCACTGCGCCGAGGTTCTGGAACTGGTCAGGGATCTTGCCGGCGGCGCACCGGACTGAACCCGGCGTTATCGCCGCGCGCCAAACAATATTTCTTCAAAAACCGAACCACAAACACCCATGCAAATTACCAAGAATACCGTTGTGTCAATGGACGTCGCGCTGTTCGATATCGACGGTACGCTGATCGAACAGTCCGAAGAGTTGCTCGATTACCTTCACGGCGGGTATGACAACATCTTTCCCGTGGTCGAGCAGGCCCTCGAGGGCCATCGCCCCGGCGATACGCTCAAGCTTCGGCTCGAGCCGGAGGAGGCCTTTGGCGACTACGATGAGGAACTGGTGCGGCTTGAGTCACGCCTGAAGTTTCCCGGGGTGCTGGAAGTAGGGATGCAATTCGAGGGCGTGCCCGGCGATGATATCGACGACGATGAAGAGGCGATGATTTATACCGTCACCGACATCGCCGAGGACAAGGTGGTGCTTGACGGTAACCATCCGCTGGCCGGTATCGCGCTGGATTTTTCCTGCACGGTGAAAGCGGTGCGCGAGGCGAGTGCCGAGGAGATCGAGCACGGCCATGTGCATGATGCCGGTGGCGACGGAGTGCATGTCGCGCACTGAGGTGTTGCGGTGGGAATGACGGTGGCACGCGCCGGCGGCGGGTATCGATGCGGACACAACGATAAAAATATGCCGGACTTGCAATGCGGGCCGGCGTACCAACCCTGGGGAGAGGGGCATGACATCAGACGTACTGAATGTGTTCGGCTACGGGCCATGGGCAATCTTGGGTTTTGTCGTGGTCGCCACGCTGGTGGTCTGGTTCATCCAGGATGTGACACAGACCCACCACGCTGTGCTGCGCAATTTTCCGGTGGTCGGCCGCCTGCGCTACAGGATGGAAGAACTGGGCGAGTACTTTCGCCAGTATTTTTTCATGGGCGACCGCGACGAACTGCCGTTTAACCGCGCCACCCGCAGCTGGGTCTACCGGCTGGCCAAGGCCGAGGGCGGCATCCTCGGGTTTGGCTCCACCAACGACATACGCGAGCCCGGATCAATCCTGTTCGTCAACGCTCCTTTCCCGGTGCTCGAGGCCGACCGCCTGCCAACGCCGCCGCTGGTGATAGGCGCGGGCTATTGCCGTGATCCGTTCACCGCGAATTCCATCATCAATATCAGCGGCATGAGTTACGGCGCCATCTCGGCGCCGGCGGTGCGCGCCTTGTCGCTGGGCGCGGCCAAGGCCGGGTGCTGGATGGATACCGGCGAAGGCGGCCTGTCGCCGCACCACCTCGAGGGCGGGTGCGATGTCATCATGCAGATTGGCACGGCGCGTTACGGCATTCGCGACGAGGCCGGCAATTTTTCACCGGACAAGGCGCGGGAGATCGCCAAAAGCGTGAAGGCCTTCGAGATCAAGCTGTCGCAGGGGGCCAAGCCGGGCAAGGGCGGCGTGTTGCCCGCCGGCAAGGTGAGCGCGGAAATCGCGCGTATCCGCGGCATCCCGGTCAACCAGGACTCGATCAGTCCCAACCGCCACACCGATATCGCCAATGTCGACGAATTGCTCGACAAGATCGCCTACATCCGCGACCTCACCGGACGCCCGGTGGGCGTGAAGACCGCGATCGGCGGCTGGCAGTTCATCAATGATTTGTGCGAGGCGATCAACCGTCGCGGCCTCGAGTACGCCCCCGACTTTCTCGCCATCGACGGTGGCGAGGGCGGGTCGGGCGCGGCACCGCAGGCACTGATGGACCACATGGCGCTGCCCATCGCCGAGGCCCTGCCGCGCGTCATCGACGCACTGATCGAATCGGGTTTGCGCGAGCGCGTGCGCGTCATCGCCGCAGGCAAGCTCGTCACCGGCGCAAAAGCCGCCTGGGCCTTGTGCGTGGGGGCGGACTTTGTCAACACCGCGCGCGGCTTCATGTTTTCGCTCGGCTGCATCCAGTCGTTGCGCTGCCACCAGAACACCTGCCCGACCGGCGTGACCACGCACAATCCGCGTCTGCAGCGCGGCCTGGTGGTGGAAGAAAAACACCTGCGCGTGGCCAACTACGCCATCGGTATCAACAAGGAGATCGACATGATCGCCCACTCCTGCGGTGGCCGCCACGCGCGCGAGTTGCGCCGCGAGCATGTGCGCATCGTCCAGGGCGGCGGCCAGAGCGTCGCCATGAACATGCTCTATCCCTATCCGGAAGCCAGTTCCAAGCGCAAGAACGGCTGATTAACCTCCCGCATTGCAGGGGCGATAGCTGGAAAGCCGCGCCAGTAGAGGCTCTCCAGTCGTTTGTCGCAAATCAGGACGGCTCAGATCGCGACTAATTGTGTCCCGGTACTTCCTGCCTGCATGCCAATCTGGCGGCTGTGGAAGGCGCGCACGCTGGCGCGGTGGGCGATGCTGATGATCGCCGCGTGCGGCAGGCGTTGCTGCAGCAGGCGGTACATGGCCGTTTCCAGGGTCTCGTCCATCGAGGCCGTCGCCTCGTCAAGGAACAGCCAGTCGGGCCGCTGCAGCAGGGCGCGCGCTATGGCGAGGCGTTGCTGTTCACCCAGGCTCAGTTGCATCGCCCAGCTCTGGCGTTCGTCAAGGCGCGCAGCGAGGGACTCGAGCTTACAGGCACGCAGTACATCGGCGATCGCGGCATCGTCAAATGCGCCCGCCGCCGCCGGGTAGCTCACCGCGTCGCGCAGGCTGCCCATGGGTATATAGGGGCGCTGCGGCAGGAACAGCACGCGCGCGTTCTTGGGGATGCTGATGCTGCCGCTGCCGTAGGGCCAGATGCCGGCGATGGCGCGAAACAAGGTGCTCTTGCCGCTGCCCGAGGGGCCGCTCAGAAGAACGCGTTCGCCCGGTTCAACGCGTAGCGCCGCACCGCGGAGAATGCTGCGGCCGTCACGGCCGTCCTGCGCCGGCAAGCTCAGATCGAGCGCGTCGGCGTGAATTGCGCCGTCGCCGTCGTGGCTTAGCCTGATCCCCGATGCCTGGGATGCTTCCTTGGCCGCCGCGGCCAGTGCGATATGAAAACTCAACAGGCGATCGACGCTGGCGCGCCAGTTGGCGAGTGAACCGTAGCTGGAAACAAACCAGGACAGGGCGCCCTGCACCTGGCCAAAGGCCGAGGCTATCTGCATCAGTCCACCCAGTGGCATCGCTCCGGAAAGATAGCGCGGGGCGGCGACAATGAAAGGAAAAATAATGGCTATCTGGCTGTAAGTTGAGGTAAAGCCGGTGAGGCGCTTGGTATAGCGCATCAATTCCCACCAGTTGGAGCGGATGCGTTCAAAGCGCGTCAGTAGGCCGTCTTTTTCCGGTGGTTCGCCGTGATAGAGCGCCACGCCTTCGGCGTTTTCACGCAGGCGCACCAGGTTAAAGCGGAAATCCGCCTCGAAGCGCTCCTGCTGGAAATTCAGGCCGATCAGCGGACGTCCGACGTAATGGGTGATCAGGCTGCCGGCAAGGGCGTAAATCACCGCCGCCCAGACCATGTAGCCCTGGATGGTTATTTCGCTCGAGCCGAGCATGAAGGATAGCGGGCCTGATATGCCCCACAGGATGGAGACAAAGGTGACCAGTGTCACCACCGAGGAGAGCAGGCCGAGGGACAGGCTCAGCGTGCCGCTGGTGAACAGCTTCAAGTCCTCGGCGATGCGCTGGTCCGGGTTGTCGGTGCCGCGTCGGTCAAGTTCGATGCGGTAGTAGACCTGCTTGTCCATCCATGTCGAGGTGTACTCGCGCGTCAACCAGGCGCGCCAGCGCATCTCGAGCATTTGCGTCAGGTACAGCTTGTAGATCGCGGCGGCGATGAACAGCGAGGCGAGAAAGCCGAAGTAAAGAATAAGGTCGCGAAAATCGGCGGCGTTTTTTTGTTCCAGTGCGTTGTAGAACTCGCGGTTCCAGTCGTTGAACAGCACGTCCAGCCAGACCAGCCCGAGGGTGAGCGCGATGATGGCGATGAGCAGGCCCCAGGCGGTGCCGCGTTCTTCCGAACGCCAGTAGGGGCTGGCCAGTTGCCAGACACGTGCCGGAATGTGTCGTGCGGAAATATGCAGGTGCGGTTTCATGCGCTGGGCCTTTTCAGGAATGGTGCGACCGGAGCGTGCCGCCTGCCGGTGCGGGTGATGAAGTTAAGCTGTTGGTTCGTGCAATGCCGCCAAAGTTCAATCAGGTTGCTGTTTTTACCCCGGGGTTGAGCAGGCTCCGGATCCCGTCTGCAACCTCACTCGCGGTGAGGCCCACCGGCCCGCTGCCACTGCCCGCCAGGGCGTCCGCGGCGGCACTGTGCAAATACACCGCCAGCAGCAATGCGGATTCGGCGGCGTAGCCTTGCGCCAGCAGACTGCCGGCGAGGCCGGCCAGCACATCGCCCATGCCGGCGCTGGCCATGCCCGGATTGCCCGAGGCATTGATCCACCAGCGGCCATCCGGCGCGGCGATGACGCTGCCATTGCCCTTGAGCACCACCAGTGCGCCGGTGCGCTTGGCGAGGAGCGAGGCCGCGGCTATGCGGTCGGCCTGCACGTCGGCAGTCTCAGTGTGCAGCAGGCGCGCCGCCTCGGCCGGATGGGGCGTCAGCAAGGTCGGGTGGCCGCGTTTTGCCAGGGCCATTTGCAGCGGGCGCTCCGCGGCAATGAGATTCAACGCGTCGGCATCCAGTACCAGCGGCAGTTCGAGCGCAAGCGCGCGTTTGAGCGCCTTGCTCGCGGCATCACGCTTGCCAAGGCCGGGACCGACAACCAGGGCCGATAGCGCATCGTCATCGAGCAGCGCCTGCGGTGTGCGCAGCATCAACTCAGGCTGTTGGTAATCAACGCCCGGAGGCTGCTCGGCCAGCAAGCCCAGCAACACCTTGCCGGTGCCGGATTTGAGCGCGGCGCGCCCGGCGAGCAGGGCGGCGCCGACCATGCTTGTGCTGCCGCCCAGGATGCCCAGCGTGCCGGCCTTGCCCTTGTGGAAATTGCGCGGTCGCGATTGCAGCAGCGCAAGAATGCCCGAATCCACCAGGTGTCCCTGCGCGGGGGTCGTACTCCCGGCGTCGACGCCCAGTTCGGCGACCCGCACCTCGCCGCAAAGGTCGGGGCCGTCCAGCGTAAGCAGTCCGGGTTTGCGTGCGATGAAGGTAATGGTGTGCGTGGCCTTGATGACGCTACCCAGCGCGCGACCGGTGTCGGCGTTGAGTCCGCTCGGGCAGTCAAGCGCGAGCACCGGCGCGCCGCGCGCGCCCAGGGCGTTGGCCGCCTGCACCAGGTCGGCATGGGGACCGGAAAGGGGACGCGCGAGGCCGATGCCGAACAAGCCGTCGACGACAAGGCAAAAGCGCGTTTCCGCAGGAATGGTTTCACCCAGTGTGCCGCCCGCGGCTTCCCACTTAGCCAGCGCGGCGGCGGCGTCGGGTGGCAGCTTGCCGCGATCGCCGGCAAATACCACGCACACCCGGTAAAACCAGCGCTTGAGGTGCACCGCAACTTCAAAGGCGTCGCCGCCGTTATTGCCAGGCCCGGCCAGTACCAGCACGTCCTTGCCCCTTGCCAACTCGCGCGCAAATTCCGCGGCGGCGAGGCCTGCCTGCGCCATCAGCGGCGAACCGGCCGCTTGCGCGGACTGTTCCAGCGCGCGTATGCACGGCGATTGGTAAAGTGGAAGTAGAATGGGGTTGATCATGCAGGCGGCCGATAGAGCGCCCAATGATAACGCGGTGCCGCTGCTTGCGCACTTTGACGCAAATCAGCGCGCAGGCGGGGCCGGTGTTCCCAATTCGGGCGCGCCGCCAGCCGTGCGTCGGAGTCAAGGAGGAGCAGGAGCATGACCACAGTAACGCCCAGCGGCGCCATCCTGGGTGCCCGCGTCGACGGAATCGACCTGGGTCGCGAGTTGTCGCCTCAGGACTTCGAACTGATCCTCGAATCGCTGGGGCGTCATGGCGTGCTCAAATTTGCGGCCCAGCAGATTTCCACACTCCAGCTGAAGGACTTTGCCGCACGTTTTGGCAAGCTGGAAATCAACGTCGCAAACGCTTACCAGGAACCGGGTATTCCGGAGGTGATGGTTCTTTCGAACATCGTTGAGAACGGTCGTCCGATAGGCATGGCCGACGCCGGGCAGGACTGGCACACCGATATGTCCTACAGCCGCACCATTGCCTTTGCCAACGTGCTCTACGGCATCCGGATCCCGAAACGCAACGGAACGGCCCTCGGGGCAACCGAATTTTGCAGCATGCACGCCGCCTACGAGGATTTGCCCGGAGACATCAAGCAAAGGCTGCAAGACATGACGGTGCTGCACGACTTCAACAAGTTCTGGGAAAAAATGCGCCGCGAAAAGGGCAGCCAGCGGCCGCCGCTCACCGCGGCGCAGCGCCAGGCCAAGCCGCCGGTTTCACACCCGCTGTTCCTCACCCATCCGATCACCGGGCGCAAAGTGTTGTATGCGAATCCGGGCTATTCGATGCGGATCAACGAACTGGCGGAAAAAGACAGTGACGAAATGCTGGCCTATTTGTTCGCCCACCAGCTGCAGGACAAGTACCGCTACGTTTCGCGCTGGGAGGAGGGCGATGTGCTGATGTGGGAAAACTTCGGCACCATCCATAATGCGGTGGCGGACTACGGGCCGGATGAACCTCGACTCATCAAACGCTGCCAGGTGATGGCCAGCATGTTTTTCAACCAAGAGTGAAAAGTGAAAAGTGAAAAGTGAAAAGTGAAGAGTTAAGCCGCTTGCTGAATCTGCGCAGGTAACCTCAATCAAGGAGCAAGCATGTCCAATTTCGTAAAAACCCTTGTCTGTGCGATGTCCCTGATGGCTGCCGCGTTCCATGGCGGGGGCGTGCTGGCCCAGGATTACCCGAACAAGCCGGTGAGGCTGATAATCGGTTTTGCCGCCGGCGGCCCGACCGATGTGATCGCGCGTGTCATGGCGCAGGACATGAGCCTGTCCATGGGGCAGTCGGTGATCGTCGAGAACCGGCCCGGCGCCAATGCGATCATCGCCACCGAGGCGGTGGCGCGTGCCGCCCCGGATGGCTACACCTTGCTGTTCTCTTCGCTGTCGCTGCTGGTCAATCCGCTGCTTGCCGACAGCAAGGCCAAGTACGACCCTTTCAAGGATTTTGCGCCCATCGGCAACGCCGCCGCCTTGCCGATGATCGTGGTGACGGCAGCCGGTTCTCCGTATAACTCGATGAAGGAACTGGTGGCGCTGGCAAAAAGCAAACCGGGCGAGGTCAGTTACGGCACCTCCGGCATAGGCGGTTCATCCCACCTCGCCGGGGCCATGCTCGAGAACATGACTGGCACCAAAATGATCAACGTGCCGTTCAAGGGCAATGGCCCGGCCCTGGCCGAGGTGATGGCGGGGCGGGTCAATTTCATGTTTTATCCGGTGGTTGGCATTGCCGACCAGATCGCCGGCAAGAAGCTCAAGGCGCTGGCCCTGGGCATGGCCAGGCCCAGCGCGGATTTTCCGGGCGTGCCGACCATGGAGGAAGCCGGTTTGGCGGGACTGGAGGCGACCGCGCCCTGGGTGGGGCTACTCGCGCCCGCCGGCACGCCGGCACCGATCATCAACAAGCTTGCCGCCGAGATGCGCAAGTCCCTGTCAAAGCCCGAAACGGTGGAGCGCATGAAGGGGTTGGGCGCACTGGTCATCAGCGACACGCCGGCCGAGTTCGCCGCCTTCCTGAAAAAAGACAATGAGCGCTGGGAGCGCGTGATCAAGGCATCCGGCGTAAAGGCCGAATGAGCACAAGGCGAATCTAGTTGCCCAGCTTCATGCGCTGCGGCAGCCAGGTGATCAACTCCGGGATGAAGTACACCAGCCCTAGCGCGACGATCATCAGGTAGAACATCGGCAGGGTCACCTTGGCGATATAGGGCAACTGGCGCTTGGTCATGCCCTGCAGTACAAACAGGTTGAATCCCACCGGCGGGGTGATCTGCGCCATCTCCACCACCAGCACGATGAATATGCCGAACCAGATCAGGTCTATGCCGGCTTTTTGCACCGTCGGCAGGATGACGCTCATGGTCAATACCACCATCGAGATGCCGTCAAGAAAACAGCCCAGGATGATGTAGAACACCATCAGCGCGACAATCAGCGCGAACTTTGAAAGGCCGAGGCCGCCTATCCATTCGGCGAGGTGGCGCGGCAGGCCGATGTAACCCATGGACAGGGTGAGGAAGGAGGCGCCGGCGAGGATAAGCGCGATCATGCAGTACAGCCGCGTGCCGCCCATCAGGCTGTCGCGAAATGTCGCCCAGTTGAGAGAACCCTGCACGCCGGAAATGATGAGAGAGCCTACAACGCCGACCGCAGCCGCCTCGGTTGCGGTGGCAAGACCGGTGTAGATGGAGCCCAGCACGGCAATGATCAGCAAGACCACCGGGATGAGATGGCGCGAGGCGTAGAGTTTTTCGCTAAAGGTGGTGGCGCGGTCGATGGGCGGCACCGTGTCCGGGTTGAGCAGCGCCCAGACCATGATGTAGCACATGAACAACCCGGCCAGCAGGATGCCCGGAATCACGCCGGCGATGAACAGCGCGGCGATCGACACTTCGGCGGTGACACCGTAGACGATCATGATGATGGACGGCGGTATCAGCAGCCCCAGCGTGCCGGCGCCGGCGAGCGTGCCGATGACCTTGTCCTCGGGATAGCCGCGCTTGAGCAATTCGGGCAGGGTCATTTTTCCAATGGTGGCGCAGGTCGCCGCCGAGGAACCAGAGACCGCGGCGAAAATCGCGCAACCGATGATATTGGTGTGCAGCAGCCGGCCGGGGAGTTTTTCCATCCACGGTGCGAGGCCTTTGAACATGTCCTCGGACAGCTTGGTGCGGAACAGGATCTCGCCCATCCAGACAAACAGCGGCAGGGCGGTCAGCGTCCAGGATGAGGATGAGCCCCAGATGGTCACTGCCATGGCATCGCCTGCGGGACGCGCGGAAAACAATTCCATGCCTATCCAGGCCACACCGGCGAGGGCAAGGCCTATCCAGACGCCGGTGCCCAGCAGCGCGAACAGCGCGGCGACGAGCAGGGCGGTTATGACCAGGTCGGACATCGTCAGTCGCTATTCATTGTGCAGCGCTTCTTCACCCGGATCGGGCGGTTTGCGCAGGCCGCGCAGCTCAAGCACCAACTCGTCGATAAATGCGATCAGCAGCACCACGGTGCCCACGGCCATCGTTAGTTGCGGAATCCACAGGGGCGTGGCATCGGTGGAGGTGGAAATGTCGTTAAAACTCCACGATTGCCAGGACAGGCGCACGCTGAACCAGGCCAGTGAAAACGCCAACAGGGTGGCGACACCGAGACTCCACAGCTCAAAGGCCTTGTGCGCCTTGCCGTGCAGCGCCTGCAGCAGCAGCGTCACGCGGATGTGTTCGCCGCGTTTGAGTGTGTGGGCAAGGGCGAGGAAGCCGGCGCCGGCCATGCAATAGCCGGCATAGGCGTCGGTGCCGCGCAAGTGAAAATTGAAAATCCGCCCGGTAACGCCGATCAGCACGAAGGCGAGGGTGCCGACCAAAAACAACGCCGCCAGGTAACCGGCGGCGTTGTAGAGGGTATCGAGCGCGCGACGCACGTTCACTTTGTTAGTTTGTGCCGGGGTCTCGATTACATCTTTTTAAAGGCGTCGACCACGGCCTGACCCTCGGGTCCGGCTTTTTTGGTCCAGTCAGAGACCATGCTGTCACCGATTTTCTTCAGGTCGCCGGACAACTGGGCGCTCGGCTTGATGATGTTCATGCCTTTTTGCTTGAGCTGATCGAGGTACCAGCCGTTTTTCTCTTCCGAGGATTTCCAGCCGCGCACCTCGGCATCGGCTGCGGCCTTGAGCAGCGCCGTCTGGGTCGCCTTGTCGAGCGCGTCAAAGGCCTTCTGGTTGACGAGGATGGCGTTCTTGGGCAGCCAGGCCTGGGTGTCGTACCAGTTTTTGATGTGCTCGTAGGTCTTGGTGTCAAAACCGGTGGCGCCCGAAGACATGTAGGAATCGATCACGCCGGTGGCCATGGCCTGCGACAACTCCGCAGCCTGGATGGTCACCGGTTGCGCACCCACCAGTTCGGCGATTTTCGCCGTGGCCGGGCTGTAGGCGCGCCACTTCAGGCCCTTCATGTCGGCGGCGCTGTTGAGCTGCTTGTTGGTGTAAATGCCCTGTGGCGGCCAAGGCACGGCAAACAGCAGCTTGATGCCTTGTGCGGCGAGGGCTTTTTCCAGCGCCGGCTTGGAGGCCTTGTACAGTTTCATCGCATCGCCGTAGCTGGTGGCAAGGAAAGGAATGCCGTCGAGGCCGTACAGAGGGTTTTCATTCTCGAAATTGACCAGCAGGATTTCACCGGCCTGGGCCTGTCCACCCTGCACTGCGCGCTTGATTTCCGGCGCCTTGAACAGCGACGCGCCGGCGTGGACCTGGATTTTCAGTTTGCCGCCGGTGGCTTTGTCCACGTCGTTGGCAAACTGCTGGACGTTTTCGGTATGGAAGTTGGCAGCGGCATAAGCGGTGGGCAGGTCCCACTTGGTCTGGGCAGAAGCGGGGCCGCCGGCCAATCCGAATGCGCCAAGCACGGCAAGGACTGCAATTTTCCTGAACAGCATGATGGTCTCCCCTGGAATTGAACGAACAGCCTTGAATCTATGGTGTTGGGCCGACGGATTGAGCCTCAAAGGATGCAGTGTGTCAGACCGTCTACGCCCAAGTCAACCCAGGACCGCCGCCACCCCTTTCAGGGTCAGGCGGCGAGCATTTCGGCGACGAGTCCGCCAATGGCCAGTGATGCGGTCAGCCCGGGCGACTCGATGCCAAACAGGTTCACCAGGCCGGGGACGCCGTGTTCGCGCGGGCCCTCTATCATGAAGTCGCGCGCCGCTTCCTTTGGCCCGCTGATTTTCGGACGAATGCCGCAATAACCCGGCGACAGGGCGCCGTCCTTGAGTTCCGGCCAGTAGGTGCGGATCGCAGCATAAAACTTGTCGGCGCGCTGCGGGTCTACGCTGTAGTCAATTTTGTCTATCCACTCCACGTCCGGTCCAAACCGCGCCTGGCCGGCCATGTCCAGGGTGACATGCACGCCCAGGCCGGCTGCTTCGGGGATGGGGTAGATCAGGCGTGAAAACGGCGCACGCCCGGTGAGCGAGTAGTAATTGCCCTTGCATAAATACGAGGGTGGGACGTGATCGCGCGGAAAGCCTGAAAGGCCGGCAGCGAGGGCCGGTGCGTGCAGGCCGGCGCTGTTCACGACTTGTTTTGCCAGCAACTGCATCGGTTGTTCGCCGCCGACTTCCAACACGATGCCATCGGCGGTGATTTGTCCGGAGGTCACCGTACCGGTGAAGGCGAGCATGGCGCCGTGGGCTTCGGCATCGCCCTGGTAGGCGAGCATCAGGCCGTGGCTGTCGATGATTCCGGTGGAAGGCGAGTGCAGCGCGGCGACACAACGCACCGCCGGCTCCATCTCGCGCACGCGCTCAAGGGCTATCGGCGCCACATCGGCCACGCCGTTGGCGTGGGCTGCGGCGCGGATCTTGTCCAGGTCGGCGATTTGCGATTCGGAAGTGGCGACAATCAGCTTGCCGCAGCGCTGGTGGCCGACGCCATGGTCGGAGCAGTATTCATACAACTGCTGCCGACCGGCGACGCACAGCTTTGCTTTGAGCGAGCCCTTGGGGTAGTAGATGCCGGCGTGAATGACCTCGGAATTGCGCGAACTGGTGTGGGTGCCGATGGCGTTTTCGGCTTCGAGCACAATGACTTCGCGACCGGCCAGGGCAAGGGCGCGGGCCACAGCCAGGCCGACCACCCCGGCACCGATTACGACACTATCGACGTGCTCCATGGTCTTTAGTCCCGTCGGTTCGGCTCGTAACCGGAACCCAAGCGGACCATCCCGGCGCCAACCATGACGGTGTCGACATTCTCGAAGAACATCAGGCGACCAGGGCCAGGTCTTGGACGGTGTAGGCGAGGGCGATGCTGCGCCCGAGCACCGGGTCGTGCAATTCCATTTCAAAACGCGGCGCCGGCCGCACGCCGCCGATGGCGGCAAGGGTGCCGCAAAACAGAATGGTGCCGTCGGCGAGCTTGCCGCCACCGGTGTACTTGCCGATGATGTCCAGATGCGGCCGCATCGCCGCCAGCGTGCCGTCCTGGTAGGGAATGCGCTTGCCGTTTTCGATGATATGCGAACGCAGCACCAGCTTGTCCCAGTGCGGCAGCACATCGGCCACGCGCCACAGCGTACGGCCTATCATCTTGGCGCACACCTGCTTGGAAATCGCGACCGAATAGGCTTCAGTCTTGCGGTCGGTGTGGTCGGAGCCGCCGGTGACCCACAGCTCGCCGTCCATCGCGACCAGCACGAATTCGGCTTCACCCGAGGTGTTTGGTCCGACCACTTGCATGGTGTCACCCTGCAGTGCCTGGTTGACCGCGCCCATGTAGTACAGCGGAAACTTCGACGGGGCGGGTACGCCGATGGCCTTGAGTTCCTCAATATGGTGGTGCACGGCGGCTTCGTCACGCGCCGTCCAGCCGCCTATGACCAGGCTTTTTACGACAAAAGTGCGCGAATCGGTGCCGGCGGGGGTGATGCAATCAAACTGGAGGACGGTGGTTTGCATGGTGTTCGCTTAGAAATGTGCGGTGGTTGGGGGGGGAGAGTGAAAAGTGAAAGGTGGGGGAGTCAGAGCACGGCGAGTTCGGCGTTACGCAGGTCGGTGACCAGCATGCAACCGGGTTTGTGGGTAATGCTGATGGGCGGCTTGGCATTGCGAATGGCCGACTGCGGTGTCACGCCGCAGGCCCAGAATACCGGCACTTCTCCGGGCAGGATGTCGACGGCGTCACCGTAATCCGGACGGGTAATGTCCTTGATGCCGATTGCCGCCGGGTCGCCAAAGTGCACAGGCGCGCCGTGCACATTGGGAAAACGCGTGGTGGTCTGGATGGCGCGGATGGCATCGGCGGCGACAAAGGGCCGCATAGACACCACCATCGGCCCGCTGAAACGCCCGGCTGGCGTGGTGGCGATATTGGTGCGGTACATCGGCACGTTGCGCCCCTGCTCGATATGGCGCACCTTGAGTCCGGCTTCGATCAGTGCCTGCTCGAAGGAGAAAGAGCAACCGAGGACGAAGGAAACAAAATCGTCGCGCCACAAATCCATCAGGTCGTCGGCTTCAGCCACCTCGATGCCGTCGCGAAAAACGCAGTAACGCGAAATATCGGTACGGATATCCAGGTCGGCACCAAGCCGGGGCAGGCGCGGGTCGCCCGGCTCGCTCATGCCCAGTATCGGGCAGGGCTTGGGATTGGCCTGGCAAAAGCGCAGGAACTCTTCAGCGTAATCGCGCGGCAGGATGGCGATATTGCCCTGTGCGTAGCCGGGCGTCTGGCCCGAGGTCTGGCTGCTGAAGCTGCCGGCACGGATCAGCCGGCGCAAGTCGGCCGGTTGCTCGATGATGCGGTGTGCGGCCGTGGTCGTCGTGGAGGTGGTGGTCATGGCGGGGTCGGGGAGGTGCCGGCCTGTATTGTAGTGTTGTGGCGGCGCGCTGTCGCGTGGTCTTGTCCGGGTTTATGCGGCGCGCATCCTGCAAGGGCGCGATGGAGATGGCGCAAAATATCCGCCGCGACGGCGTGCATTCCTTTAAAACGATGGCAAAATTCATCCGCCTTGGTGCCGACGCCCGTTCCATGGCATTTACCGAAGCGCAGCCTTTGCCGCGGCGGCGGTAGAGGCCATTGCGGACTGGACCGAGCAGGCGGGCGCCGATCATGCCATCCTCGCGCAATATCGCCACCAAACCTGAACACAACGCATACCAGGCCACAAAAATGAACGCAAAGGCATCCCCTCCCCGCTGGCAATTCTGGATAGATCGCGGCGGCACCTTCACCGACATCGTTGCGCGCCGTCCCGACGGCGCCATCACCACCCACAAGCTGCTGTCGGAGAACCCGGATCAATACCGCGACGCGGCGGTGGCGGGCATACGCCATTTACTCGGGATCAAGGCCGGTGCCCCGATACCCGGGGAGTCGATCGAAGCGGTAAAGATGGGCACCACGGTCGCGACCAATGCCTTGCTTGAACGCAAGGGTGAAAAAACCCTGTTGCTCATCACCCGCGGTTTCCGCGATGCGCTGCGCATCGCCTACCAGAACCGGCCGCGCCTGTTTGACCGCAATATCGTGCTGCCCGAACTGCTTTATTCGAAGGTGGTGGAAATCGACGAGCGCACCGGTGCGCGCGGCGAAGTGCTCACCCCGCTGGACCCCGCTGCGGCACGGCGCGAACTGGATGCGGCCTACGCCGAGGGCTACCGTTCGGTGGCGATCGTGTTCATGCACGGCTATCGTTTTACCGAGAATGAAAAGCGCGCCGCCGATGAAGCGCGCGCCGCCGGCTTTACCCAGGTCTCGGCCTCGCACCAGGTCAGTCCGCTGATGAAACTGGTGTCGCGCGGCGATACCACGGTAGTGGACGCCTATTTGTCGCCCATCCTGCGCCGCTACGTCGACCAAGTCGCCGCCGAACTGGCCGGGGTGCGCCTGATGTTCATGCAATCGAACGGCGGCCTGACCGATGCGCGCCGCTTCCAGGGCAAGGACTCCATCCTCTCCGGTCCGGCCGGCGGCATCGTCGGCGCGGTGCGCACCTCGCTGATGGCGGGTTTTGAAAAAATAATCGGCTTTGACATGGGCGGCACCTCCACCGACGTGTCGCATTTTGCCGGCACGCAATTGTCCGACCTCGAGCGTGTGTTCGAAACGCAGGTGGCCGGAGTGCGCATGCGCGCGCCGATGATGAGCATCCACACCGTTGCGGCGGGCGGCGGTTCCATATTGCATTTTGACGGCGCGCGTTATCGCGTCGGCCCCGATTCGGCCGGCGCCAATCCCGGCCCGGCGTCGTACCGCAAGGACGGGCCGCTTGCCGTCACCGACTGCAATGTCATGCTGGGTAAAATCCAGCCGCAATTCTTCCCGCCGGTGTTCGGCCGCTCGGGCGGCGAACGCTTGGACGCCGAAGTGGCGCGCAGGAAATTCACCGTGCTGGCCGAAGACATCCGCAAGGCCACGGGTAACCAGAGCAACGCGCGCACGCCCGAAGCGGTGGCCGAGGGCTTTATCGACATCGCCGTGGGCAACATGGCCAACGCCATCAAGCAAATTTCGGTGCAGCGCGGTCACGACGTCACCGAGTACACCCTGTGCTGCTTTGGCGGCGCCGGCGGGCAGCACGCCTGCCTGGTGGCCGACGCCCTGGGCATGACGCGCGTGTTCATCCACCCGCTGGCGGGTGTGCTGTCGGCCTACGGCATGGGGCTTGCCGACCAGACCGCCATGCGTGAGCGGGCGGTGGAGGTAAAGCTTGAACAACGGAACGTCGCCGAACTCGACGCGGTGCTCGAGGGGCTGGCCGTATCGTCGCGCGACGAATTGCTCGGGCAGGGCGTGCCGGCGGAGCGTGTACGCGTGGTCAGGCGCGTGCACCTCAGGTACGACGGTACGGACTCTGCGCTGATCGTCAACTTCGCCGATATTGCGGCCATGGTGGCCGAATTCGAGGCGGCCTATCGCATGCGCTATTCCTTTCTCATGCCCAATCGCGGCCTGATCGCCGAGGCGGTATCGGTCGAGGCCATAGGCGCGTCCGATGCGCCGGCCGAGGCCAAGCCCGCCGCCGGAGCGCGCAGCGGTGCGCCACAAGCCGCCGAAACGGTGCAAATGTTCACCGGCGGGAAACACCACGCCACACCGGTGTTCCGCCGCGAGACGCTGCAACCGGGCGACAAGGTCAGGGGCCCGGCCATCATCGCCGAAGCCAATGCCACCACCGTGGTCGAGCCCGGCTGGCAGGCCGAGGTGACGCCGCGCGACCACATGGTGCTCGAACGCATCGAGGCGCGGCCGGAGCGCCATGCCATGGGCACCAAAGTCGACCCGGTGATGCTGGAGATTTTCAACAACCTGTACATGTCCATCGCCGAGCAAATGGGCCTGCGCCTCGCCAACACCGCCTATTCGGTGAACATCAAGGAGCGGCTGGATTTTTCCTGCGCCGTGTTCAACCAGGCCGGGGAGCTCATTGCCAATGCGCCGCACATGCCGGTGCACCTGGGGTCCATGGGCGAATCCATCCGCACGGTCATTCGCGAGAACACCGGCAAAATGAAGGCCGGCAACGTCTATGTGCTCAATGCGCCCTACAACGGCGGCACCCACCTGCCTGACATCACCGTCATCACGCCGGTATTCGACGACGCCGGGAAAAACATCCTGTTTTACGTCGGCTCGCGCGGCCACCATGCCGACATCGGCGGCATCACGCCCGGTTCCATGCCGCCCTACAGCAAGCACATCGAGGAAGAGGGTGTGCTGATAGACAACTTCCTGCTGGTCGAGGAAGGGCGCTTGCGCGAAGCCGAAACGGTGAAGCTGCTGCAATCGGCCAAGTACCCTACGCGCAATGTCGAGCAAAACATGGCCGACCTGCGCGCCATGATCGCCGCCAACGAAAAAGGCGTGCAGGAACTGCGCCGCATGGTCGCGCACTTCAGCCTGGAGGTGGTGCACGCCTATATGCGACATGTGCAGGACAACGCCGAGGAAGCGGTGCGGCGCGTGATTGACGTGCTCAAGGACGGCGCGTTCGAATACGAAATGGACAATGGCGGACTGATCAAGGTGAAGATCACCATCAATCACGCCAGGCGCAGTGCGGTCATCGATTTCACCGGCACCTCGGCGCAACTGCCCAACAATTTCAACGCGCCCTCGGCGGTGTGCATGGCGGCGGTGCTCTATGTGTTCCGCACCCTGGTAGATGATGACATTCCGCTCAACGCCGGCTGCCTCAAGCCGCTCGAGGTCATCATTCCCGAGGGCTCGATGCTCAACCCGCGCTATCCGGCCGCGGTGGTTGCCGGCAACGTGGAAACCTCGCAATGCCTTACCGACACGCTTTACGGCGCGCTGGGCGTGATGGGGGCTTCCCAGGGCACAATGAACAACTTCACCTTTGGCAATGCCACTTACCAATACTACGAAACTATTTCCGGCGGCTCGGGTGCGGGCGAGGGCTTTAACGGTACCGACGTGGTGCAGACCCACATGACCAATTCACGCCTCACCGATCCGGAAGTGCTGGAGTGGCGCTTCCCGGTGCTGCTGGAGAGCTTCGAAATCCGCCAGGGCTCGGGCGGTGGCGGTCGCTGGCACGGCGGCAACGGCGCGGTGCGCCGCGTGCGCTTTCTCGAAGCCATGACCGCGGCCATCCTCTCCGGCCACCGCCGTGTGCCGCCCTACGGCATGGCCGGCGGATTGCCGGCGAAGGTGGGACGCAACAGTGTCGAGCGCGCAAACGGTCGTGTGGAAGAGCTGGGTGCGGCAGATCAGGCGGAGATGAATCCGGGTGACGTGTTCGTCATCGAGACGCCGGGGGGCGGGGGATTCGGCGCGGTGAAGTAACGCCTGGAACACGGCCATCGGCTGGAAAGCCACGACTGGCGCGGGTCTCCAGGCGAAAGTGCTCCGCGCTATTCAGTCGCCCAATCGCTGCAATGCTGTTTTGGCTGCTGCTGAACCGCCGTCGCGTGCATGCCGATACCACATCTTTGCTTCGTCGGAATTTCTAGGAACGCCACCGATCCCGTTCTCATATGCCACTCCGAGCAAAAGCATCGATGTTGTTTGACCTTGCTCCGCTCCCATTCGCGCCCAGCGCACGCCCTCAGTTGCATTTCTTGTTGTCCCAACTCCTCTAAATTGAGCTGCTGCAAGCATTGTTGCTCCCTCCGGAACGCCTGCTTCAGCAGAAAATTTCGCCCAGCGCAATGCCTCGCTATTATTCTGAATGCCGCTACTCGGATTCAAGTAAATCCCAGACAGAAGGGCCGCTGCGTGGGTCTTTCCTTGGAGTGCAGCCTTCAATAGCCACGACTCAGCCATTTTAAAATCACGTTGCACCCCGAGTCCCATTAGATAAAGGAAGCCCAAATCAGCTTGACCCTGAGCGTCATCTGTCACAGCCAAGTATTCGTAGAACGCACGAGCGCGGTCGTGGCTTCGTTCCATCAACTGAGCGCCTGCAATTCGTCCTAGCAATCGTTCAATTGGTGCTCTTTGAATCAAGCCTGACAAAGAAACTTCGCGTCGATTGCGCCACACGACCACTTCAACAAATTCACCTGGGATAATGGTGGATCCTATCGTTGCGGCATCCGCTATACGGGTCACAGCTTTACCATTTATTTTTATCAATATGTCGGCGGATAATATGCCCGCTCGCTCTCCGAATGACCCACGCTCAACGTCTGTAATGAGTATGCCTTTCGGTTCCGTCAAGCCGTAATAGTCTGCCGAGTACTTGTTTAACGGACGCATCCCAAGACCTGAATACGCTTCTTTTAAAAACTCCGGCAGGTCATTCAGTTGGATCGGCGGAGGGCCAGGTTTCAGCTTGGCAAGGATTGAGTTTATGCGTGTGACTATTTGACTCTGATAACGGCTCTGGGGAAAGCGGCGTAGAAAGGCAATAATTTCGTAAATATTTCTACTAGCCTCCACATTAGCCCATGCTTCGGTTTCAGCATCGGTATTCGCCGGCTTATAGCCGCTACCTGCTGGGGCTCCCTTAAAGTAAAAGTCTCTGACCAAGGAAGTATTCTCCCAGGGCACTTGCAATTTTCCTGTTTCGCTTAAAACGCCAGAACGTACGCGCTTGAATATTTCCTCTACCGGCAATCCGGGCTCCTTAATATTGGCAAGGACATTTTTCGTATAGATGCCGTTGCCACCTTCTCGTTCCAACGCGACATGTCCCGGCGCAGCCGCAAATGCAACCAGAGTGCCGGGAGGGCCGTCAATTGCGGCCAAACCAGACGCGCGATTAACGCCGCGCTTTGCAAAGGGATTGTTACGACACGCATCGAGAATCAGAATATTCATGCCACTTCGCATATCACTAAATTTGTCCAACAAATATTGAACATCTACGCCCTGAGCTTCAATTCCGTCTTCATGCTCTACATTGGCATCAACGGGGATTAGGAAATTCTTGCCTTTCGATTGCATTCCATGACCGGCGAAGTAAAACAAGCCAATCGCCTCTGGGCCAGTTAAATTGCTCGCAAAGGTTTGGATGGCACTTCGCATTGCGACGCGACCTACGTTCTCCAGCTTGGTCACCTTGAAGCCGAGCTCGGTCAATGAACTGGCCATCGCGCGCGCGTCGTTGACGGGAGCGGTGAGCGGGTCGTCTTTATAGGCGTTGTTGCCTATCACGAGGGCGATCCGGTTCTCTCCTGCTCCTGCAAGAGTGGAAATCAGTAGAGCCAAAATTAAAACGAATCGCATGTCAGACATTGCCTTGCGAGGGGTCAGATACTCACGCGGCCAGCTTCATCTCGGCAGCAACAATGTCCCACAGCACCGCTACCCGCTGGTCAGTCTGGCGCTCGATCAGGCCGAGCTCGATCAGGCGCGTCACATCGGTATGAACGTTCTTGTAGTGGCGCGCGAGTCGACGCGCCAGCTCGTTGATCGACAGCGGGCCGTCGTGCTTGAGCAACTCGAGCAGCGTCCAGCGTGCGGGGGTGAGATTTTTCAACAAGGTCGGCAAGCTTTCGAAGGAGAGGCGCACTTGTGCGACCGGCACACTACCCTTTTCCGCTTGCCGCCAGGCATGCTCGAAGCGGTCCAGCGCCTGCGCGGTGTTACCGACCGATACCCGGATTTTCTTCATTTCCACCTCCGTATTTTTTCATGTCCGATTCGAAATCGCGTCGTAGTTTTGCCAATGACACAAAGCTATAAGGTGTTTCCCTGCCGCGAACGTGCCGGTGGTCGCCTTTGCCCGACTCGTTGTCGTAGCGCACCAGACACTTTCCGCTCCGGCCGAAATAAAGCCGGTATTTCAGCGCGTGCGGTCGGTCGGGAGTTGCTTGCGGCAACTGCCATATGACTAACTCCACTATTGCGCCGTCATCCTGGACGATCTTTTCGTGCAGGACCAGGGTGGCGGATCTGGCAGATTTTACCATATGGCATAGTATACCATAGTCCGCAAGCAGCGGATTCGGCGCCGTGAAGTAGCGCCTGGCACACGACCATCAACCGGAAAGCCGCGACTGGCAAGGGTTTCCAGCCAATGTCCAGTGGTGTGGCAGGGGAGTGCATACCTGCCGGGCTTGCCGAAGTTCCGTGCTAAAGCACCAGTTGCGATTTCTCCGCAGGCGCCTCGCAGATGACATCCGCGCCCAGGCGCGAGAGGGCTTCCCGCGTTTCCTTCAGTTTGAGGTCAATGTCGTCGTCGCTCTGGTCCGGATCGTGGTGAAACAGGTGAAGTCGCTTGACCTGTGCCTTCGCTGCCAGGCTGGCGACTTCGCTGACCGAGGAGTGTCCCCAGTCCACTTTCGAGGTGTACTCGTGGTCGCGATAAGTGGTGTCGGTGATCAGCACGTCCGCACCGCGCACGAAGTCGCACAGTCGCTCGAAATAAGCCGGGTCGTGACGGTGATCGTTGGGCAGGTAGAGTTCGTTATCGGTGATATAGCAGACCGAGCGGTCGTGTGCGGTGAGCCGGTAACCGAGGCAGTAGCCCGGGTGCTTGAGCAGCATGGCATCGATCCTGATCGCGCCGAAATCCAGCGTTTCCTCGCGCAGGTCGCGGTAGGTGATGCGTGCGGCGAACTCGCGGATGGTGACGGGGAAATAGACGCTTTCCATCTGCGCCGTAATCGCGCGCTCTATGGTGAGGTCACCCTGGTAGGGGCCGAATATTTCGATCTGGTTGCCGCGGACGTAGAGCGGACCGAAAAACGGGATGGTGTTGATGTGGTCCCAGTGCGTATGGGTGATGAACATCCGTGCCGATATGCGCTGCTCTTCGGACGTCGCGAGGTAATCGGATAACTGCTTTATGCCGGACCCGCAGTCAAAAATGGTCAGTGGTTCACCGCTGACCTCTACACTGACGCAGGGCGTATTGCCACCGTAGCGCAGCGTACCGGCGCCAGGCACCGGCAGGGTGCCGTGCACTCCCCAGTAGCTTACCGTAACCTTGTTGGAGAGAATGTCATGAATTTGCGGCAGCAGGGTCTCGCGTTCGATTGGTTTGACGATGTATCCGTCGGCGCCCAGTTCCTTGGCGCGACGGCGGTCAAAGTCATAGGATTTTGCCGAGCAAATGATTATTCTGATCGCGGCCAGGTCCGGCCGGTCGCGAATTTGCCGGCACAGCTCAAAACCGTCCATCGCCGGCATCATGACGTCGCTGATGAGCACGTCGGGCCGGTCCCTGGCGATATCGCGCAACGCGTCGACGCCTGAACTGTAACTCTTGACGCTGTGGCCGTCTTCCTCGAGCATCGCCTGCATGTGCCGGAGAAGGATGGGATCGTCGTCAACGATGACGAATTTCATAATGTCTGTTCCGATGTTGTGCGATCGGGTACGCAATGGGCGGGTGAAGCCGGCACGGATAATCGGTCACTCATTTGCAGCTAGTCTAATGCATCCGGCCGCAATCCGGCCAGCCCGGCCTTTTTTTTCGACCAGGCTGTGCGGCCGTGGCGCAAATCCCGGATCATCTCCCGTGCCGCGTTGTGGCCCGGCGCGCCGGTGACCCCGCCGCCGGGGTGCGCGCCCGAGCCGCAGTGGTACAGCCCCTTGAGCGGTCCGCGGTAATCGGCATGGCCGAGCAGTGGCCGTGCGCTGAACAGCTGGTCTGGGGTGAGGGCGCCGTGGAAAATGTCACCGCCGATTAGCCCGAATGTGCGTTCCAGATCGAGCGGGGTGTGGATGCTCCTGGCGATGATGCTGGCCTTGAAATTCGGCGCCACCTTGTCGACCACGGTGATGGCCGCGTCGGCGGCGTCGTCACGCGCTGCGTCCCATGATTGTCCGCCGGGCAGAGTGGGGTTGAAATACTGGCAGAACAGGCTCGCCACATGCTGGCCCGGTGGCGCAAGCGAACCGTCCAGGGTGCTCGGGATCAAAACCTCGACCACCGGCTCGCGCGACCAGCCCAGGGTGCGCGCATCGAAGTACCCGCGTTCCATATAGGCGAGGGAGGGGGCAATGATGATGCCGGCGCTGTGATGCGCCTGCTGTGCGCGTCCGGGAGCGCTGCTGAAATCGGGCAATCCGGACAGCGCCACGTTCATGCGCAGCACGCCCGATGAATTCTTCCAGCGCGCCATGCGTGCGCGAAAGCCCTCTGGCAGGGCGGCGGCCGCAACCAGTTTGCCGTAGAGCAGGGCCGGATTGACGGCGGATGCCACGGCGCGCGCATCAAAGCGGCGTCCGTCTTCTAAAACCACGCCGCTGATGCGGTCGCCGCTCACCGTCACCTCCGCCACTGCGGCATCCGTATCAATGTCCACGCCGCGCCGGCGCGCCTCGGTGGCGAGGGCGTCGCTGATCGCACCCATGCCGCCGATGGCGTGGCCCCAGCTGCCGCGCCGCCCGTTGACCTCGCCAAAGGCGTGATGCAGCAGCACGTAGGCCGAACCGGGCGAGTAGGGCCCGGCGAAATTGCCGACTATGGAGTCAAAGCCGAAGGCCGCCTTGACCTCGTCGCTCTCGAACCAGTCATCAAGGAGGTCGCCGGCGCTGCGGGTGAGGAATTCCCACAGGTCGCGCTGTCCCTCCATGCCCAGCCCGGACAACCTGCGCCCGAGGCCAAGGGTCGCGAGCACGGCGCGCCAGCCGCCGCCAAGATTGGGCGGAGCGGCGAGGATGAGGCCGCGCAGCGTGTCGGCCATGCGTGCCACCAGAGCAAGATAGTCGCCCACGCGGGCGGCATCGCGTGTCGAGTAGCGCGCGATTTCCGCGCGCAACGACGCGGCGTCGGCGTGCATGCGCAGGCAGCGGCCGTCCGGAAAGGGCAGGAAGTTGGGCAGCGGGCGTTCGACGATGCGCAGGCCGTGGTCGGCGAGGTGCAAATCGGCGATGATCCGGCCCTGCAATAGGCTGACGGTGTAACTCAGCGTTGAGTTGCGAAAGCCGGGGTGGAATTCCTCGGTAACCGCGGCGCCGCCGATGATGGCGCGCTTTTCCAGCACGCGCACCTTCAGCCCGGCACCGGCGAGATAGCAGGCGCAGGTGAGGCCATTGTGGCCGCCGCCGATAATGATGACGTCATAACTTGCGGTTTTCGACATGTTTGTGGCTTGTTTCCCGGTAAATGGCGGCAATGGCAGCGTGAAGCAGTTCCTTCACCCGTTGTGCCGGAATCCCTATAATGGATGCAAATTCATAAACTATTCAGACTGCCCCAACCCCGCCAGTGTATTGGCATTGCACCTGACTGCAACCTGAAAGACCAGCATGGACCGGAGGACGGTTTTAACCAAGACGGCCAAGGGCTTGATGGAGGCAAGCGGCAAGACCAGCCTGCTGTCACGCGACTTGCGCAACGTCCTTAAGGAAGTCGACGGGAAGGGCACTGTCGGCGAGTTGCAAAAACGTCTTGACCGTCCCGAACCCAAGTTGCTCGAAGTGCTCAAGCAACTGGTAAAGGAGGGTTTTATTCGCGAGTTCGTCACCGCGCCGCAAACCATTGCGCCGCCATCGCAAAGCATGGTGGGCAGTGACGATGACCTGGATTTCACTGCGGCGCCGCCCAAACCTGCCACACAGTCCGCGCCGGCCAAGAACCTGGATGCGGAGCGGCAGAGCCGCGAAGCGGAGCAAATCGCCCTTACCGCCGCCGCCACGCGCGCACGTGAACAGGTGGCGGCCAAGGTGAAGGCGGATGCCGACGCGGCGGCCAAGGCCAAGGCAAAGGTTGATGCCGCGGTACTGGCCGAGGCACAAGCCAAGGCCAAGGCAGAAGCGGCGGCCCACGAAGCCAAGGCGAGGGCCGATGCCGAGTCGCAGGCACGAGCAAGTGCCGAGGCAAAGGCGAAAGCCGAAGCTGCGGCCAAGGCCGAATTCGCGGCCAGGGCGCAAGCCGAGGCGCAGGCCGCGCTCAAGGCGAAGTCCGAGTCCGGCTCCAAATCCGACGCCGAAATGTTGCAGCAGAAACTCGCCGAGGCGCGGGCCAAGCGCGAGGCCGAAGAACTGGCGCGCCGTCAAGCCGAGGACGCATCGCGCAAGCAGGTCGAACAATCGGCTTTGCTCGCTGCGCAGGAAAAGACGCAGCGCGAAGCGCAAGAACAGGCCCGTCTTGAGGCCGAAAGAATCGAGAAAGCCGCCCAGGCGGCGAAGGCCGCAGAACTTGCCGAGGCTGCGAGAAAAGACGCCGAAGAGAAGCTGCGCCAGGAAGCCGAGCAAAAAATTCGCGCCGAAACCGAGGCGCGGTTGCGGGCAGAGGCCGATGAAAAGGCAAAGTTTGCCGCCGAGGCGCGCGCACGTCAGGAGGCGGAAGACAAGGCCAGGCGCGATGAAGAGGACAGGCGCCGCAACGAGGAGCAGGAGCGGTTGCGGCGTGAAACCGAGGAATTGAAAAGCCGGTTGGAGCAGGCCGAGCGCAAAGCGAAGGACGAGGCCGAGCAACGTGCGAGGGAAGACGCCGATCGCGCCGCCCGCGCCGAAGCCGAACGCCTTGCCCGCGAAGAGTCGGATCGGCGGGCGCGGGAAGACGCGGAACGCCGCATCAAGGAGGACGCCGAGCGCCTGGTGCGCGAGGCCGAGGAAAAAGCGCGCCGGGAGGCGGAAGAACGCGCACGCATGGAAGCCGAACTGCTCGCCAAGCTGGAACAGGAGCGTGTTGCGCGCGAGGCGGCGGAACGCCTGGCGAAGGAAGAGGCAGAGCGGCGTGCAAAGGAAGAAGCAGAACGAAAGACGAAAGAAGAGGCCGAGCGCAAGGCGAAGGAAGAGGCCGAGCAGCTCGCCAGGGAAGAGTCGGAGCGCAAGGCGAAGGAAGAGGCCGAGCGGCGTGTAAAGGAAGAGTCCGAGCAACGCGCAAGGGAAGAGTCGGAGCGCAAGGCGAAGGCCGAGGCTGATCTGCGCGCAAAGGAAGACGCCGAGCGCATGGCGAAAGAACAGGCCGAGAAACGGGAAAAGGAAGAATCCGCGGACAAGGTGCGTGAGGTCGTCGCCACCCCTGTTGTTGCGGAAGCGTCCGGGGGCTTGCAGCTGGACAATCTTGAATCCGACTTCAATGCCCGGCTGGAAGCCGAGCAAAAAGAGCGCGAGGATGCGGCGCGTCGTGAGCAGGAGGAAGAGGAAGAGCGGAAACGCGCCAAAGAGGAAAAGCGCAAGCGCGAGCAGGAGGCGGCGCAAGCGCTCAAGGACGAAGAGGAGCGCGCCAGGCGCGAGCGCGAGGAAGCCGAACGCAAGGCGGCGGAGAAGGAGCAGGAGCAGGCGCGTGCGCAGGATGGCAAGGCGCGCGCCAAGGCCGAAGCCGAAGCGGCGGCGCAGGCGCGCAAGGAGGCGCGCTCGCGCGAAAAAGCCGAGGCTGAGGCGCGCAAGAAGGCCGACCTTGAAAAGCATGAGCGCAAGCGGGAAGACGTGCGCATCGGCACCGACGCCGGTGGCGCAATGGCAAGCGCGCGCACGCCAGGGAAGTGGGGCAAGCCGGCCGCCATAGGCATGTTTGTCCTGCTGCTCGTCCTGGTGGGCGTGATACACATCATGCCGATGAACGGCCTTATACCGGTCTACGAAAAGCTCGCCAGCGAGCGCTTTGGACAGCCCGTCAGCATAGGCACGGTGCATGTCGCGCTGCTGCCGCTGCCGCAAATGCGCTTCGAGCAGGTCAGCATAGGCGCCGAGCCACGGGCACGATTTACCGCAGTGCGGGCCGTGCCGGAACTCGGTTCGATGTTCGGGGACGTGAAAATTTTCAAATCGGTGGAATTGGAGGGTGCCGTTGTACCCCCGGCGATGCTTGCCGGCGTGTTGTGGGGCCGGCCGGGTAGCGGGCAGGACCTGCGCATCGAGCGTTTTGCCGTGCGTGGACTGAAGACCGATTTCAAAGGCTTGGCCTTGCCGCCCTTGAACGTGGACGGGACGATAGCCGCCGACGGCAAGGTGCAGGGCGTCAATTTGTCCAATGCCGACAGGAGCCTCACGGGCAGGCTGCTGGTGGAGTCCGGCGGCGTCAAGATCGAGTTGTCCTCCAAATCATTTCAACCGCTTTTTGGTGCGGGTTTTGCCATGGACGATTTTTCCGCCAAGGGTGTGCTGACTGCCGATGAACTCAGCCTGTCGGAGTTCGAGGCGAAAGTGTTTGAAGGTTATTTGAACGGCAACGCCAGGCTTAAATGGGGCGCCGAGTGGACCCTCGATGGCGAGGTGGCGATGCGGCTGGTGGAGGCGGCCAAATTGGCACCGCAGTTTTTCTCCAGTGGCAAGCTCGAAGGCAAGGGCAGTTATGCGATGCGTTCCGCTGATGCGTCGGCTCTTTTTGCTTCGACTCGGCTGGAGGGCAACCTCAAAATGGAAAAAGGCACGCTCAACAAGATCGATCTCACCCGCCTGCTGCAGCAATCCGGGTCGCAAAGCGGCGGTTCAACGCTGTTCTCGGAACTCAACAGCGGGCTGATCCTTGATGGCGGACGGCTGCAATTTCGCAATCTGCGCCTGTCCGCCGGTGCGATGTCGGCAACCGGGGCGGTGGAAATCGGTGCGACCGGGGAGGCGAACGGCCGCCTGCAGGTGGAGTTGCGTTCGGGGTCGTCGCAGGCGCGGGCCAGCCTGGCGCTCTCGGGCAACGTCAAGGACGGGCTGGTGGCGAAGAGGTGATAAATGCGTGAAAAGTGAAAGGTGATTGTCGGACGGCGGCTCGTTTTTCACTTTTCACCTTTCACCTTTCACCGTCTCACCGTTATAATCAGCAGCGCAAATGCCGGACATCCTTACATTGCGCGGCGGTTCAGCCCTCTCCGCCTTTCGACTCGACAAACTCAACGCACAGCTCGCGGCCTATGTGTCGTCAAGCAGGGTGTCTTCAAGCGGGGTGCCCGGACTTGCCCTGAGCAGCACCAGTTTCTGGCATTTTGTCGAAGTATCCCGTCCGCTGACCGAGGCCGAGCTCGACAAGCTCAATCGCATTCTTGCCTATGGCGAAGCGGCCGCGGCGCCGACCGCGGCCATGCTGCTGGTGACCCCGCGCATCGGCACCATCTCGCCCTGGTCGTCCAAGGCCACCGACATCGCGCGCCAGTGCGGTCTTGACGCGGTGACGCGCATCGAACGCGGCTGCGCCTGGTATTTCGCCGATGCCGCGGTGCTGGCCGCGCACCGCGCCGCGGTGCTGCCGCTGGTGCATGACCGCATGGTCGAGGCGGTGCTGGCGCGCCTCGAGGACGCCCACGCCCTGTTCCGCCATGTCGCGCCGCGACCGCTGGCGCTGGTCGATCTTGCGTCCGGAGGCAGGGCGGCGCTAGCGCGCGCCAACCGCGACATGGGCCTGGCGCTGTCGCCGGATGAAATCGACTACCTGTTTGCGCACTTCAGCCAGGCCGGCCGCAATCCGACCGACGCCGAACTGACCATGTTTGCGCAGGCCAATTCCGAACACTGCCGCCACAAGATTTTCAACGCTTCGTGGGTGATAGACGGCAAGCCGCGCGCCGAAAGCCTCTTCGGCATGATTCGCGAAACCCACAAGGCCCATCCCGACGGCACGGTGGTGGCGTATTCGGACAACTCGGCGGTAATGGAAGGCGCGCAGTTCCGGCGCTTTTTCCCGGACGGTGCGGGCAATTACGGCTATCACGATGCACTCACACACACGCTGATGAAGGTCGAGACGCATAACCACCCGACCGCCATTTCGCCCTTCCCGGGCGCGGCCACCGGCTCGGGCGGGGAAATCCGCGACGAGGGCGCCACCGGGCGCGGCGGCAAACCCAAGGCCGGGCTGGTCGGATTCACGGTTTCCAACCTGCGCATCCCTGGTTTTGTTCAGCCTTGGGAAGATTATTTCGCTCCACCAGCCCTCTCCCCCGACCCCTCTCCCGCAAACGGGCGAGGGGAGCTTCGTGACGCTTCGATAAAGCCCGAAGCGTCCACTTGGGTGGGCAAGCCTGCGCGCATTGCCTCGGCACTGCAGATCATGCTCGACGGCCCGATCGGCGCGGCGTCCTTCAACAACGAGTTTGGCCGGCCCAACCTCAACGGTTATTTCCGCACCTTCGAGATGGAGGTCGACGGCGTGCTGCGCGGTTATCACAAGCCGATCATGATCGCCGGTGGTATCGGCAACATCGCCGCCGAGCATGTGCAAAAACTCGGCCTGCCCGCGGGCACGCTGCTGGTGCAACTGGGCGGGCCGGGCATGCTCATAGGCATGGGCGGCGGCGCGGCATCGAGCATGGACACCGGCGCCAATACCGAAGACCTCGATTTCGATTCCGTGCAGCGCGGTAACGCTGAAATAGAACGCCGCGCGCAGGAGGTCATAGACCGCTGCTGGCAGCTGGGCGCGGACAATCCCATCCTGTCGATACACGATGTCGGCGCCGGCGGCCTGTCCAACGCATTGCCCGAGTTGGCGCACTCTTCGGGGCGCGGCGCCCGCGTCGACCTGCGCGCCGCGCCGTCCGAGGAGTCGGGCATGTCGCCGCGCGAGATCTGGTGCAACGAGGCGCAGGAGCGCTACATGCTGGCGATTGCGCCGGACAAGCTCGAGGCCTTTCGCGCGCTGTGCGCGCGCGAGCGCTGCCCGTTTGCGGTGCTGGGCGATACGACCACCGAAGACCGCCTGCTGGTGTCCGATTCGCAGCTTGGCGACAAGCCGCACGCCCCGGTCGACATGTCGCTTGAGGTAGTGCTGGGCAAGCCGCCGCGCATGACGCGCGATGTGACGCACCTCGTGCGCAGCCTGCCGCCGCTTGATGTTGATGCCATGTCGCTCGACGAAGCCTGCCGCCGCGTGCTGCGCCACCCTGCGGTGGCCGACAAGACCTTCCTCGTTTCCATCGGCGACCGTAGCGTCGGCGGCCTGTGTTCGCGCGATCCCTTTGTCGGTCCGTGGCAGGTGCCGGTGGCCGATTGCGCCGTGACGCTGTATGGCTTTGTCGGTTATGCCGGCGAAGCCATGGCCATGGGCGAGCGCACGCCGCTCGCCCTGATCAATGCGCCGGCTTCGGGCCGTATGGCGGTGGGCGAGGCCATTACCAACATTGCCGCGGCACCCATCGCCGCACTGTCCGGCGTAAAACTATCGGCCAACTGGATGTCTCCGGCCGCCTATCCGGGCGAGGACGCGGCGCTGTTCGACACGGTGCGTGCCGTGGCCGACCTGTGTATCAAAATCGGCGTGAGCATTCCGGTGGGCAAGGATTCCCTGTCGATGCGCACGTCCTGGAACGACGCCGAGGGCAAGGCGCGCGAGGTGGTCTCGCCGGTGTCGCTGATCATCTCGGCTTTTGCCGCCTGCAGCGATGTGCGCCGCAGTCTTACGCCGCAATTAAAGCTTGAGGCCGGCGACACCGAATTGCTGCTGATCGACCTTGCCGCCGGCCGCAACCGGCTCGGCGGTTCCATCCTGGCGCAGGTGTATGGCCAGATGGGTAATGGCACGCCCGATGTCGACGATGCCGCCGTGCTGCAACGGTTTTTTGCCGCGGTACAGGCGCTCAATAGCGACGGAAAATTGCTCGCCTATCACGACCGTTCCGACGGCGGCCTTTACGCCACGGTGTGTGAAATGGCCTTCGCCGGCCATTGTGGCGTCACGCTCAACCTTGACCTGCTCGCCTACGATGCGCAGGCGCTCGACGTCGACGGCAGCGAGCGCACGCCGGGTGTTTTGCAGGGGCGCAGCGACGAGCGCATGCTCGCCGCATTGTTCACCGAGGAATTGGGCGCGGTGGTGCAGGTGCGCAGCGGCGAGCGCAACGCCGTGCTGGCCAGCTTGCGCGAGGCGGGATTGGTTGCGCACTTGATCGGCAGCCCGAACAAAAGCGGCGAGATCCGCCTGCTGCGTAATGCCAAGGCCGTTTTCTGCGTGCCGCGCATCGACTTGCAGCGTATCTGGTCCGAGACCACCTGGCGCCTGCAAAGCCTGCGCGACAACCCGCAGTGCGCGCAGGAGGAATACGACGGTGTGCTCGATGCCGCCGATCCGGGGCTGCACACCAAACTGGACTACGACCCGGCAGAGGACATCGCCGCGCCGTTTATTGGCACTGGTGCGCGACCGCGCATCGCCATCCTGCGCGAGCAGGGGGTCAACGGCCAGGTCGAAATGGCGGCGGCCTTTGATCGCGCCGGTTTTGACACGGTTGACGTGCACATGAGCGACCTCATATCGAGCCGCCGTTCGCTCGCCGACTTTCGCGGTTTTGCCGCCTGTGGCGGTTTTTCCTACGGCGATGTGCTCGGTGGTGGCGAGGGCTGGGCCAAGTCCATCCTCTTTAACCAGCGCGCGCGCGATGACTTCAGCGCGTTTTTCGCCCGCCCCGACACCTTTGCGCTGGGCATCTGCAATGGTTGCCAGATGATGGCCAACCTGACCGAGCTCATTCCCGGCGCCGCAATGTGGCCCAAGTTCGTGAAAAACCGCTCAGAGCAATTCGAGGCGCGCCTGGTGATGGTTGAAGTGCCGGACAACCCGTCACTGTTTTTTGCCGGCATGGCCGGCAGCCGCATGCCGGTGGTGACCGCGCATGGCGAGGGCCGTGCCGTGTTCCGCGAAGCCACGCACCAGGCAGGCGTGATCGCCGCGCTGCGCTTTGTCGACAACCGCGGCAGGATTGCGGAACGTTATCCGTACAACCCCAACGGTGCGCCCGGCGGCCTCACCGGCGTGACCACCGCCGACGGCCGCTTTACCGCGTTGATGCCACACCCCGAGCGGGTGTTTCGCAGTATGCAGATGTCCTGGGCGCCGGAAGGGTGGGGCGAGGACAGCGCCTGGATGCGGCTGTTCCGCAATGCCAGAAGGTGGGTAGGGTAGGGATGGCTGGAAAGCCAATACTGGCGCGGGTTTCCAGCCGATGTGGCGGGCGAGGCTGGCGAGCGCGAGGGGCCTAACCGGAGCGCTTCAAGGCCTGTACGTAGCGAAAGCGCTCGGCCGGATAGATGCTCACCGTGCAGTACAAGGCACCCGTGTCGGCCGAGACCATGCGGTGTATCACCCGCAGGGCGGCGGTGTTCGATTTGGCCGCGAGGGTGCGCGCCATCGCAGCGGGCAGCAGGCAGGCGCCGATGTCCTGCTCGATGGCGGCGATCGCCACCTTGTAGCGCCGCTCTAGCAGGGGAAACACCGGACCGGGGCGTTTGCCGATTTGCTTCACGATGGCCTTGAAGCGCGGCCGCAGGTAGTAGTCGGTCAGCGAGATCGGCACGCTGCCGCCGGCCGGGGTGCGCACGGTCTGCACGCGTATCCATCGCTCGCCTTGCGCGCAGCCAAGGTCGGCCGCGGTAGCCTTGTCGGCGGCTATCTCGCTTACCCGCAGCGGCGTCACCAGCGTCGAGTCGAGGAATACCAGCAACTCCGACAGGCTGCCCACCGCGACGGCGTACTCGGCTTTTGGCGTTTTTGCACTGACCACCGTGCCGATTTTCGGCCGTCGCGTGACGACGCTGCGCCGTTCCAGTTGCGCCAGCGCCGCGCGCACGGTAAAGCGACTGACGCCAAAGTGCTGGCACAAGGCCGCTTCGGTCGGCAGGCGGTCGCCCACTGCGTAGCGGCCTTCGTCTATCTGGCGCAGCAATTCGGTGACGATGGGCTGGAAGGCGCGGGCGGGGCGGGCGGCGGCTGTGCTGGCGGTGGTTTTCATGGTCGATGTGGTTTCATCCGCTGTTGCCCTGCATGTTGCCACGCGTGCTTGACGCAATAACGTGGCGCGACTAGAGTGCAGCTATTGTACGGACAAATAAAAACAAGCGCATCAGGCCAATTGCCCGGCGTGGCAGCGGGCGCCAGCGAGGAGACTCCCCAATGCAAGGTATCACCAGCCTGACGTCGTTCGTTGAACAGGCGCGCCGTCACGACGAGCTGCTCGAAATCGGGCGGCCCGCAGACCCCTACCTGGAAATCGCCGCCGTCGCGCACGCCACCGATTCGGGTCCCGCCGTGCTGTTCAACAATGTCACCGGCCATCCGGGGCGGCGGGTCATATCGAACGTCTTTGGCAGCCGCGAGAGCATTGCCCGCATGTGCGGCGTCAAGCCCGCCTACCTGCCGCGCTACCTTGCCGATGCGGCGCTCAAGCCGGTGCCTTCGGTCGAGGTCGCCAGCGCGCCCTGCCAGGCCAACGCCATCCTGTCGGACATCGATATCCTCAAGACCGTGCCGGTGACGCAGCAGACGGCGGAGGATGCCGGTTATGTCATTACCGGCGGCATCGCCTTTGTGCGCGACCCGGAAACCGGCGTCTTCAACGGCTCGTATCACCGCATGCGCGTGCTCGGCAAGGACCGCACCTGCATC
>CAMAWC010000025.1 GCA_945861875.1 Bordetella parapertussis | reverse complement strand
AACCGGCTGGCGATATCTGTTTCCCTGGTACCCGCACCATTGACGGTATAGACCTCGCCCACAACCTGCGGGAACAGGCGCTGGAATGCGGTGGCGAGATGCCCGCCCAGGCTGTGGCCGGTGACCGTGACGTTGGACACCGGGCCGTTGATGACGCCAAGTCCGGCGCCAGCCTGGTCGAAAAACTCAATGCGGCGATAACTCGTGCGTTCTGAAGTACCAGTGCCATGCGTCTCCAGTGGAGTAAACACTCCGGTGGCACTTGGGTCGTCGGTCTCGACAATTCGCGCGAGACGCACAGCGGCGCCTACGGAAGTAGTGAGCTGCTTCCAATAGTTGTAAAGATCAGTAATCTGCTGCGTCGCCGCACCGTCGATAACAATGCCACCAAGGTCGGCTGAGATTACGTCCACGCCGAACTGCGCGAGCGGCTCGGTACCTCGGATTGCGAGGGTCAGGCCGGTGGTTCCGGCATTACCTATTTGCTGGAAAAGTGTCGCGGAAAACCCGCTAGATGTGTTGGGTAGATGACGAAGGGCTACGAATTTTGTGTTGAGATCCGCAATTTGGGATGAAGAGACACTTTCAGCTAAAAGTGCTCGTCGAATCTCTGCTTCATTTGGTGTTAGTCCCTCAAACTGACCGTAAC
Organism: Bordetella parapertussis; assembly: GCA_945861875.1. Lineage (GTDB taxonomy): Bacteria > Pseudomonadota > Gammaproteobacteria > Burkholderiales > SG8-39 > CAITSH01. The sequence continues at coordinate 43,492 of CAMAWC010000025.1, read as the reverse complement.
TTGACTCGGCAAGCAACGATATCGCTAATATTTTAGAGGTCGTCATTTCCGCGCACGCCCCAGATCAGTCCACTTCGAAGCGTTTCTGGCGTACATCCGGTGATACCCTTGCTCGGTATCCATACACGAACTCCGCTTCAACCAAAATTTCCAGGCACCATCACCCCCTACGCCTAACGAGGCATAGCCTGTTCTAAAATCTACGTACTTCGCCAATATCTCGCTATTTTTCCTATCAACAATCCGCGCCTCGTCGCGAGTTACCGATAGAAACACGTTTTCTGGTCGCTTTCCTTCCTCCAGAATGCGCTGATTCAATGCATACGCTGTGTATTCTGCGGTTTGGACAGAGGGTAGGCCAGGCACGTAAATGAGCGTCGGCACAATGTCTGCATTCTCCTTTTTCCACTGCTCAATCGTCTTGAACACCTCGAACTTCGCCTCTGTCGCGCAGTAGTACTGATGCGCCACGACGGTTGGAATCCAGTCCCAGAACGGGATGAGGTAGAACACCAGCGCCACAAGGCCGCCGCGCAGCCAGCGCTGCTTTGCGGAAAGGCCTGAAGCACGCGCTGAACGGACCGTCGCCCGCACCGAATAGACGGCCAGCGCGAGATAGGCGATGAGTATTCCGAAAATGACCAGAGCGAGCATGCAGTCGGTTCCGCGTCAGTTTGTCCGGCGCCGGCCGGACCGGCATCTTGCCCCCCGTCATCGACGCTCGACGGAAGGCACTATCCCGTTACGGATTAAACATTAGCGCAAAACCCCAGAAATCGCATCCTGGCCATTTGGCCTAATTGAAAGTTAGCGCCCGCTACGCCCGACACTCACCACCCCACCCGCAACCTCCCGCTCAAGATCCGCCACGGCACCGCCAGGAACACGCCCACCGCCAGCAGGTAAAGACCGACCTCGATGATCATCAGCCAGTCCACCTTGCCGGCAAGCAGCACGGAGCGTTCGGGTTGCGCCGGGTCGAAGTACACCTTGACCGCCGATCCGGGCGCGAAGGACTGGCTCAGCGCCTGTGCGCCGGCTTCGCTGCCGCAGTAGCCGCGGCCAAAGTCCACGCGCGTGCCGTGGTACTCCAGGCCGTGCACGCTATAGTCGTAGCGCACGGCCACTTCGTATGAGTTGCGCTGGCGGCCGCAGCCGCGTTTGACCTCGGCGCTGCGCACGCTGCCCAGCACCTGCGGCCAATCCGGGCTGTCGAGTGCGCGCAGCAGCGTGCGCAGGCTGTAAAAGCCGAATACCGCGATGCCCAGCGCCACCGCCAGGGAAAACGCCACGAACGCAGTCTTGAAACTGGGCATGGCGCAGCATACCCAGAAACCCCTTTTGCACAACAGTGCCGAGGGCCAAACGCCCCGTCCCCACCGCCTGCCATCAGCCGGAAACGCCCGCCTGGCGCGGCTTTCCGGACGATGGCTGTTGTTTCAGTCCGGTGCCTTGCGCTTGCCGGGACGCACGCGGTACGGCGCGGCGGGTTCTGCGACGCGCTTGTTACCGGGCCTGTCCTGCGGTTCAAACACGACTCGCACGCGCGCATCGAGTGCGGCGGCAACGCGGCGCAAATTGGCGAGCGAGTGCCCTTCGTAGTTGGGTGATTCGAGCCGGCTTATGTGCTGCTGCGAAGTTTTCAGAAGTATGGCGAGCTCTTTTTGCGACAAGCCGGCCTGTTCGCGCAGAGCGGCGATCTGCAGCGCCACGTCCCATGCTTCGCCGGCCCGCTCCAGGCGCGCGGCAAAACGCGGGTCCTGCTTTTGTTGGGCGAGGTAGCGATCGAAGTTTGTCTGTTTCATGCCGTATTCCTTTGCTGCCAGTCGTGCATGCGCTGCCGTGCGGTTATAAGGTCGCGCTCGGCGATGGCCTGGCCCTTGTTGCGTATGCCATGGACCGCCACAATGCGCCGGCCCTTCATGAAAAACCACAGCACGCGGGTGTTGAGCTTGCCCACATGGCGCAGTTCCAGCAGTCCGCCACCGAGTGATTTGGACAGGGGTTCACGGTGATACTGCCGCTGCCGCAGCTTGGCCAGCCCCGCCAGCACCGCGGCAAAATCATCCGGGTCGCTGGCCTTCAGTGCATCCAGAAAATCTTGCACCGGTCACACCTCGGCGGCCGTTTCGTAGAACTCTACGCTGAATTCCATGGCCTTACAACATCAATTTTGATGTATTTGGACCACGGATCGCGGCATTGGTCACCCGGAAAGTCCCGTCAGTACGGGATTTTCAGCCGAAGACGTGGCGCTATGCACAAGCGCGATGGGACATCAGTCGCTGACCACCCAGCACAGCCACGCCAGCGCCAGCGGCAGCAGTTCGAGCAAGGTCTTCGCCTCGCCCGCCAGCGGCAGCGCGCTCACGAGACCCGCCGCAGGCGTTTGGTGCGGTGGCCGACGGTGCGGATCTCGCCGTCGCCGCCCACCACGGCATAGGCGTTGACGCGTTTGCCGGCATGGCGAAGCTCTGCCCGCTCCCAGACGTGCGCGAGCTCCGCCCGATTCCATACCTGCGCGAGCTCCGCTCGCGCGTGGCGGTCAAAATACAGCACCATCGCGCCACGGTGGTCGTGCATGGCGCGGCCGTAGTCGAGCAGGTCTTCGAGCACCGCGGCCGGAATGCCGCGCTGTTGCATGCGCCTGCGCGCATGCGTGGTGACAGGGGTTGCCATGGTTGCCTCCGTGAAGTCGATCGTCGGTCACGCGAGACCGCAGCCCCCTCTCCCCGGCCCTCCCCCGCCTAGGGGGAGGGGGCAGGGCGCAAAGCGGGGTTTGTCGCGCGTGGAGGCAGTTTCGCAAACCGCTGGCTCAAGGGGTGAGCCACCAAAAAACGTCCGACTGGCGGTGAGCCGGGGGTTTCGCCGATAATTCTCGGCGCCCGTCGAACGGCCTCGGCCTACCGGCCGAGGCGCGCCCGGCAAGGGTGTTTCCGGGGTTTTACCCCTTGCCGACGTAGCGCTTTAGCGCACCGCGCAGCTGCCCGGCGACGCGCTCGCGCAGCGCCGGCGGCGCCAGCACCTCGACCTCGGGGCCGTGGCGCAGGATGTCCATGACCAGCTCCTGGTCGTCGTTGTACGGAAACTCCAGCAGGTAGCTGCCGTCCGCTTCGGTGCGCGCCTTTTGCTTCGGGTGCCACTCCTCGGCGGCAACCCAGCGCGCGGCCGTGGCCGAAAAGCGCAGCACGGCACGATCGAGCTTGCGCCCGGAAATGATGCCGTAGCCCGAGGCGAGCACCTCGTCGAGTTCGGCTTCGGCGACGTTCTTCGCCGGCTTTTCCAGCAGCACGGCTTGGCGCAGGCCGTCGAGGGCGAAGCTGCGGATGTCTTTTCTCAGGTGGCACCAGGCGTCGAGGTACCAGTTGCCGCGGTAGAACACCAGACGCTGCGGCGAGAGCTCGCGTGCTGTGGTCTTGTCGTTGTAGCGGCTCCAATAGGTGACGGCGATGCGCAGGCGCCGCAGCGTGGCGGTGGCGGCGAGCTGGAAGTACTTGAGCTTGACCTTGCGCGCGGCCATGTGCAGGATGCGCACGCGCCGCTCGATTTCCTCCAGCGAATGGTCGTCGGTGGCGAGCATGCCCTGCAGGCGCGCCAGCAGCGGCTCGACATGCGGCCTGAGCAGCCCCGGCTCGAGGCCGCGCAACAGGCTTTGCATGGTGAGCAGGGCGTGCACCTCGGAGGCGTTGAACCACAGGCCGGGCAGCTCGTGGCGCGGCCCCCTCTTGTCGCCGGAGGGCTTGCCCAGCCGGTAGCCGCCGGCGTCGCGGTCGTAATCGATGGGCGCGTGCATCCGGCTGCGCAGGTACTCGAGGTCGCGCTTGAAGGTGGCGCGCGAAATTTCCAGCGCCTCCAGGAAAGCCGCCGCCGGCACGACGGTGCGGGCGCGCAGCATGTGCTCGATACGGTAGATACGTTCGGTCTGGTTCATGCCGCCCCGCTGGCTCATGGTGTGAGCCTGCCATGCTACACCCTTGACGGCGCGGGGCTACTCGCCCAGATACGCTGTTTTTACGCGCTCGTCGGCGAGCAGGGTTTTCGCATCACCCGAGAGCGTGATGACGCCCGTCTCCATCACATAGGCGCGGTCGGCTAGCTCAAGGGCAAGGCGGGCGTTTTGCTCCACCAGCAGCACCGTCACACCCTCCTTGCGAATAGTGGCGATCACCTCGAACACCTTTTGCACGATGATGGGCGCGAGGCCCATGCTCGGTTCATCGAGCAGCAGCAACTTGGGTTGTGCCATCAGCGCGCGCGCGATGGCGAGCATTTGCTGCTCGCCGCCCGACAACGTGCCGGCCGATTGCAACCGGCGCTCGAAAAGACGCGGAAACAGCGCGTAGCCGCGCTCGATGTCGCGTTTGATCTGCGCAGTGTCGTTGCGTGCATACGCACCCATGGCGATGTTTTCCTCCACCGTGAGCTGCGGAAAAATGCCGCGCCCCTCGGGCACCAGCACCAGGCCGCGGCGCGGCAATTCAAAATGCTTTAGCCCGGCGATGTCGCCACCCTGGTAGCGCACCGCGCCCGCCGCCGCCGGCATCAGGCCGCAAATGGCCTTGAGCGTGGTGCTCTTGCCGGCGCCGTTGGCGCCGATGAGGCAGACCAGCTCGCCCTCGGCCACCGTGAGGTCTATGCCCTTGACGGCGCGGATGCCGCCGTAGCTGACATGCAGGCCGCTGACTTCGAGCAGGTTCATGCGATCGGCCTTCCGATCGATAGTCTCAACCCAATCACCGCACTGTCGGCCTCTGGCAGCAATCGCCTTTCCGGCGATCCCCTGAAGGGGCCCCTCGCCGGGTGGCTCATGCCGCCTGCCCGAGATAGGCCTCGATGACGCGCGGGTCCTTGCGCACTTCGGCGGGCACGCCCTCGGCGATTTTCTGGCCGTAGTCGAGCACCAGCACGCGGTCGCAGATGTTCATCACCAGCTTCATGTCGTGCTCGATCAACAGCACCGTGGTGCCATCAAGCCGAATACGCTCTATCAGCGTGCGCAGCGCCACGGTTTCGGAGGCGTTCATGCCGGCGGCCGGTTCATCGAGCGCCAGCAGCTTGGGGTCGGTGGCCAGGGCGCGGGCGATCTCCAGGCGGCGCTGGTCACCGTAGGCAAGACTGGAGGCCTGATCGTTGGCGCGCGCCTCGATGCCGACATACGCCAGCAGTTCATGCGCCCGCGCTTCGATGGCCGCTTCCTCGGCCCGCGTGGTGGCACCCCGCAGCACCGCACCGAGCACGCCGGTACGGGTGCGTACATGGCGGCCTATCATCACGTTCTCGACCACCGACAGGCTGGCAAACAGGCGGATGTTCTGGAAGGTGCGGGCAATGCCGCGCTGCGTGACCTGGTGCGTCTTGAGACCGGCAAGCGGCGCGCCGTCGAATTCGAAACTGCCGCTGTTGAGCGGATAAATACCCGTCAGCAGGTTGAACAGGGTGGTCTTGCCGGCGCCATTGGGGCCGATGAGGCCGTAGATTTCACCGCGCGCAATGGAAAAATCCACCTTGGCCAGCGCCTGCACGCCGCCAAAGCGTTTCCCGAGGTCGGTGCCGGTGAGCAGCGCGCTCATGCCGCCCCCTTGCGCACCGCCAACTCACGCTTGCGCACCGCCGAGGGCCACAGGCCGGCGGGACGGAAAATCATCACCAGCACCAGCGCGAGGCCGAATAACAGCATGCGTATGACTTCGGGCTCGATCAGCATTTTTCCGAACAGCGCCATTTGCGCCGGGGCAACGGTGTAGCGCAGCACCTCCGGCGCAAAAGATAACAGCACCGCGCCCAGCACCACGCCCCAGACATTGCCCATACCGCCCAGCACCACCATGGCGAGCACCATCACCGATTCCACCAGCACGAAACTCTCCGGGCTGATAAAGCCCTGTATCGCGGCGAACATGCCGCCGGCCACACCGCCGAAGGAGGCGCCCATGGCAAAGGCAAGCAGCTTGATGCGCGTGGTGTCTATGCCCATGGCGCGGGCGGCGGTCTCGTCCTCGCGTATCGCCTCCCAGGCGCGGCCGATGCGCGAATTTTGCAGCCGCAGGTTGATGACGATCACCGCCACCAGCACCAGCATCAGCAGGTAGTAATACTTTATCGGCCCGCTGAAGACCAGGCCCAGATAAGTCTCGCTTTTGGAAAAATCAAAACTGCCGATGCGAAACGGGTCGATGCGCGCAATGCCCTGCGGGCCGTTGGTGATATTGACCGGGTTGGAAAGATTGTTGAGGAAAATGCGGATGATCTCGCCAAAACCCAGCGTGACGATGGCAAGGTAGTCGCCGCGCAGCTTGAGCGTGGGGGCGCCAAGCAGCACGCCGAACAGGCAGGCCACCAGCGCGCCTATGGGCAGGATCAGCCAAAAGGGCAGGTGGATGTTGAAATGCGGCGAGGCGAGCAGCGCATAGGCGTAGGCGCCCACGGCGTAAAAGGCGATGTAGCCCAGGTCGAGCAGACCGGCAAAGCCGACGACGATATTCAGGCCCAGCGACAGCAGGATGAACAGGATGGCAAAGTTGGTGATGCGCACCCAGGCGGTGCCGGCCGAAGCCAGCGCAAAGGGCAGGGCGATGAGCGCGATGGCCAGTATGGCCATGCCTATCCATTTTGCATGGCGATGCCGTCTGATGGCTTCAGTCCAGCTCAACACGCCCGCCCCGGTTGCAAGTCGTCATTCCGTGGCCGCAAAGCGGAACCCGGAATCCATGGGGCAAGGCTGGTCGCAACATCACGAACCCCATGGATTCCCGCTTGCGCGGGAATGACGGGCTTACTCCGCATTTGCGTCATGCACGATCCCCGACGCGCTCGCCCAGGATGCCCGAAGGGCGGAAGATCAGCACCGCGATCAATACCAGGAAGGCGAACACGTCCTGGTAGTTGCTGCCGAACACGTCGTTGGTAAGGTCGCCGATGTAACCGGCGCCCAGCGCTTCGACCAGGCCGAGCAGGATGCCGCCGAGCATCGCGCCGGGCAGGTTGCCTATGCCGCCCAGCACCGCCGCGGCAAATGCCTTGAGGCCAAGGTGCGCGCCCATGGTGTAGTGGCCGATGCCGTAATAAGTGCCGACCATCACCCCGGCCACCGCCGCAAGCGCCGCGCCGATGACAAAGGTGACGGCGATGATGCGGTTGGCGTCAATGCCCATCAGTCCGGCGACCTGGCGGTTTTGCGCCGTGGCGCGCATGGCGGTGCCAAGCCGGGTGCGATAGACCAGCAGCGCGAGGCCGGCCATCATCAGGGTGGAAATGAGCACGATGGCCACCTGCACGCTGGTGATGGTGGCCTCGCCGATATTGAAGGTTTCGAGCTTGATGATTTGCGGATAAGCCAGCGGGTTGCGCCCCCACACCAGCATGGCAAGGTGCTGCAGGATGATGGACATGCCGATGGCGGTGATCAGTGGCGCAAGGCGCGGCGCATTGCGCAAGGGGCGGTAGGCGATACGCTCGAGCGCATAGCCCAGCGCGACGCAAACCGGGATGGCGCAGCCGGTGCCGATCAGCACAATCACCAGCGGCGGCAGGCCCGACCCGGCCAGGAGGGAAATCACGCTAAACGCCACCAGCGCGCCAATCATCACCAGTTCGCCATGGGCGAAGTTGATCAGCTGGATGATGCCGTAGACCATGGTGTAACCCAGCGCGACAATGGCATAGACGCAGCCGAGCACCAGGCCGTTGATGACTTGCTGAATGAAAATGTCCATTCTTCTAGTGAAGCCCGTGCCTCATCCCCACCCTCCCTTGCAGGGCGCACTCCAGCCGGTAGGCTGGAAGTCGCTCGACGGGCGCCGAGCATACTCGGCGAAATCCCCATCTCGCCCCCATGCCCCTCTCCCTGAGGGCGAGGGGAAGTTCGCGCAGCGCTTCGCGCTGTCCATGAAAATGAAAACGGCACCCTGGGGTGCCGTTTTTTTCCATACGCAGCCGGAACCTGCCCAGCGCTTACTTCTTTGCCGCGTCCGCTTTGGGGGCTTCGGCTTTGGCGGCTGGTGCCGCGGCCGGGGCGGGAGCTGCGGCAGGTGCCGCGGGTGCAGCAGCGGCAGGCGCCGCGGCCGGAGCTGCGGCAGCAGGTGCCGCCATCGCAGCGTACTCGGCAACCGTCATGCTCTTGCCCGACTTGATGATCGCCACCGGCGTGATCTTGCCCGTCTTCATGGTGAAGATGGTCATCTCGGCGTCCTTGCGATCGCCTTTTTCGTCGAACTCGATCTTGCCGGAGGCGCCGCTAAAGCTGATCTTGGCCAGTTCCGGCAGGTACTTGGCCGGGTCGGCCGAGTTGGCTTTTTTCATCGCCTCGATCAGCAGGTTGGCCGCATCGTAGGTAAAGGGCGAGTACAGGATCGGCTCGATGTTGAATTTTTTCTTGTAATTGCCAAGGAAGCCCGGGCTGGCGGCGGAGACCGGGATGCCGGCCTGCGAGCAGATCAGGCCCTCGGCCGATTCGCCGGCGAGCTTGCTCATTTCGTCGGTGCAGGCGCCGTCACCAAAGGCAAACACCGCCTTGATGCCCAGTTCCTTGCCCTGCTTCATCAACGGACCGCCGGTGGCGTCCATGCCGCCGAAGAAAATCGCGTCCGGCTTCTTGCCCTTGACCTTGGTCAGCACGGCCTTCCAGTCGGTGGTCTTGTCGGTGCCCTTCTCGCGCGGCAGCACCTTGACGCCGGCGGCCTTGAGGGTTTTCTCGACTTCGTTGGCAAGGCCTTCGCCGTAAGAGGTGGCATCGTCGATGATGGCGACCAGTTTGGGCTTGTTGTTGGCGGCAAGATAGTTGGCAACCGCCGGACCCTGCTGGTCGTCGCGGCCGACTGTGCGGAAGGTGACCTTGAAACCCTGTTCGGTAAGTTTGGGGTTGGTGGCCGAACCGGAAATCACCGGGATGCCGGCACCGTTGTAAATGGCCGAAGCGGGAATCGACACGCCGGAGTTCAGGTGCCCGACCACGCCGGCGACTTTGGCGTCGACCAGTTTTTGCGCGACGGTAGTGCCCACTTTCGGATCGGCCTGGTCGTCTTCCTTGACCAACACGAACTTGGCGTCCTTGCCGTCGATCTTGATTTTCGCAGCGTTGGCTTCCTCAATGGCGAGTGCGGCGCCGTTTTCGTTGTCCTTGCCCAGGTGGGCGATGCCACCGGTAAGTGGTCCGGCATGGCCGATCTTGATTTCGATCGAAGGCGGCGGCGGCGGGGCGGCCGGCGCGGCGACGGGTTTGGGTTCTTCCTTGCCGCAGGCAACCAGCATCAGGGCGGAAAGGGTGGCGGCGGCAACAAGGCTCAGGCGGAATTGGGACATGGTTTTTCTCCAAGACGTGAACGGCAGATTATGCTGACCGGCAACAAGGCCTGTCAATTCCGGCATTGTAATGGGGAACGTGCCCATTTCTCCATTAAATTAAGGAAGTAGGACAATAAAAAAGCCGGCAGCCTGAACGCTCTGCCGGCCTTTTACCCGATCGCCCCGTTCGGACGAGGGACTGGCCCTGGCTACTGGCTGAGAACCCATTTGACCAGGATCTTGGCCTCGTCTTCCTTGAGCGAGGCGTTTGGCGGCATCGGGATCTGGCCCCACACGCCGGAACCACCCTTGATGACTTTTTGCACCAGCATAGCTTCGGCCTTGGCATTGCCCTTGTACTTGGCGGCGACATCCTTGTAGGCGGGGCCGACCACCTTGTTGCCGATGGCGTGGCAGGCCATGCAGGCTTTATCCGCCGCCAGCTTGGCCGGATCGGGGGCCTGGGCGTGCGCAAGACCGGTGATGAACAGGCCGGCGGCCAAAATAACGACTTGTTTCATGACTACTCCTTAGGGCTACGACTGGGATTGAAATTTGTGCGACGGCGCATGCTACCGGATTCACCGTCACCCGACAATCAGCCGGAATCCAGCAAACACTTACGCTCGAAGTTGCTTAACGCGCAAGCCTCCCCGCCGTGGACAGCCGCGGCAAACCCGTATCAGCGATAACCCGCTTCAACGATAAACCAGCACCGGAATCTTGGAATGCGACATCACTTCCTGGGTCTGGCTGCCGAAAACAGCGCGCCGAGGCCGTGGCGGCCGTGGCTCGCCATAACGATCAGGTCGACGCCGCCCTCGGTCGCGGCCTTGACGATGGCCGCATACGGCTCGTCATTCTCCATTAAGCGGCCCTCAAATCGCACACCGAGCTCTTTGGCGCGGGCGGAGACGGCCTCGAGGATCTTCGCCGCATGCTCCTTGATCCTGCGCTCATGCTCGGGCACCGAAACGGCGCTGTGCGACGCAATCTGGCCGTAAGTCGGAAGCTCGTACTCGTGCTCGGCGATCAAGGCGGTGACCTTGGCGCCAAACGCCTTGGCCAGCTTGAGACCTTCGCCGACGGCCTTGTCGGCAAGCTCGGAACCGTCAACGGGGATCATGATGTGCTTGAACATGGCTCTTCTCCGATGAAATTGTCGTTCGCTATGGACATTCAACCCTTGCGTTCTGGCAAACTAAACAGGCTTTGGGCACACTCTTGACCAACCGGCCAATTGTCCATTTTACAGCCGCCAGCACCAAGGAACGGGTTATACGGAATCGATATGACTATACCGATCAATGAGCGCGCCATGACATCGTCCTCCCCGCCCGACTGGAGCCGTCTTCGTGTCGATGGCGACCGCCTGTGGCGTTCGCTGATGGAGTTGGCGCAAGTGGGCGCTACCCCGAAAGGCGGCGTATGCCGCCTCGCCCTGTCGGACCTTGACAAGGCGGGGCGCGACCTGGTCATACGCTGGGCCAAGGAGGCCGGCATGTCGGTCACCGTTGACAAGATCGGCAACACCTTCATGCGCCGGCCGGGACGCAACAACCGCCTTGCTCCGGTCATGACCGGCAGCCATATCGATACCCAGCCCACGGGCGGAAAATTTGACGGCAATTATGGCGTCCTGGCGGGCATTGAAGTGGTGCGCACCCTGAACGATCACGGCGTGCAGACCGACGCCCCCATCGAGGTCGCGTTCTGGACCAATGAGGAAGGCTCGCGCTTTGTTCCGGTGATGATGGGCTCGGGTGTGTTTGCCCGCGCCTTTAGCCTTGAGCATGCCTATGCGGCCACGGACGTGGACGGAAAAACGGTCAAGGAAGAACTTGCCCGCATCGGCTACCTTGGCGACGAGGAGCCCGGCGACCATCCGGTCGGCGCCTACTTTGAGGCGCATATCGAACAGGGGCCGGTACTCGAAGACCATGAAAAAACCATCGGTGTGGTACAGGGCGTCCTGGGCATACGCTGGTTTGACTGCGCCGTTACCGGCATGGAAGCGCACGCCGGCCCGACACCGATGGCACTTCGAAAGGATGCCCTGCAGGTCGCCACGCAACTGATGCAGGAGGTGGTCGCGACGGCACTGCGACACGGCCCGCATGGCCGCGGCACGGTGGGCATGGTGCAAGTGCATCCCAACAGCCGCAATGTGATCCCGGGCAGGGTCAAGTTCAGCATGGATTTTCGCAATGCCACCGATGCGCTGGTCGACCAGATGGCCGGGGAGGTCAAGGCGCGCGCGGCCGAGCTCACCCGCGAGTCGGGCCTGCCCATCCAGATCGATCTCGTATCGTCTTACTCGGCACAGGATTTTCATCCCGAATGCATCAGCGCCATCCAGCGTGCCGCCGACAAGCTGGGCTATTCGAGCATGATGGCGGTCTCGGGTGCCGGGCACGATGCCATTTACATGGCCAGACTGGCTCCGGGCGGGATGATTTTTATTCCCTGCGCCGGGGGCATCAGCCATAACGAGATTGAAGACGCCCAACCCGGGCACATTACGGCAGGCTGCAATGTGCTCATGCATGCCATACTGGAGCGCGCATGCACTACCGTAGTGAGGCCGTATAAAGGAAATGCATGTTAGGCGTGCGACAATTAACGCATAGTCTTGCCTGGTGCACGTGGCACACAAGAATCACAACTCTTGGTATGTATCTTGCATAAGATACTGGCTTCTTGGCTATGACCTTTAACACATAGGGGACGACATGAAACGATCCATTACAAAAAGTCTTGAAATTCGCGCGGCCGTGGCCGCCCTCATGCTGGCGCTGCCATTGTCCGGCGCCTTTGCGCAGGAAAAAACCCTCCGCATCGCCATGACCGCGGCGGACATCCCGCGTACCCTGGGCCAGCCCGACCAGGGGTTTGAGGGCAATCGTTTCACCGGTATCCCGATGTACGACGCGTTGACGCACTGGGATCTTTCCAAGGCCGACGCGCCCAGCGTCCTGATCCCCGGCCTCGCGCTCAGCTGGGCGGTGGACGCCAAGGACAAGACCAAATGGGTCTTCAAGCTGCGCCCCGGGGTGAAGTTCCACGATGGCTCGGCTTTCAATGCCGATGCCGTGGTCTGGAACGTGCGCAAAGTTCTGGACAAGGATGCGCCGTACTTCGACGCCAGCCAGGTGGGTGTTACCGCCTCGCGCATGCCCACGCTGCGCAGCGCGCGCAAGATCGATGACCTGACCGTCGAACTGGTGACCAGCGAACCGGATGCCTTCCTGACGCTCAACCTGACCAATCTTTTCATGGCCTCGCCGGCGCACTGGCAAAAGAAATTTGATGCCGCGCCCGCCAGCCAGAGTGCGGCTGACAAAGCAAAAACCGCCTGGACGGCTTTTGCCGCCGATGCCTCCGGCACCGGCCCCTTCAAGATGGCGCGCTTTGTCCCGCGTGAACGCCTGGAAGTGGTGGCCAACAAGACCTATTGGGATCCCAAGCGCACACCCAAGATTGACCGCGTGGTGATGCTGCCCATGCCCGAAGCCAATGCCCGCAGCGCGGCGCTTTTGTCCGGCCAGGTTGATTGGATCGAAGCACCGTCACCCGATGCCATGGCCTCGATCCAGGGACGCGGCAACAAGATCTACTTCAACCAGCAGCCCCACGTCTGGCCGTGGCAACTGTCGTTTGCCGAAGGTTCGCCCTGGCTGGACAAGCGCGTGCGCCAGGCCGCCAACCTGTGCGTCGATCGCACCGGCTTGCTCAAGTTGCTGGGCGGCATGATGGGTATACCCAAGGGAACCGTTCCGCCCGGACACCCGTGGTGGGGCAACCCCGCTTTTGATATTAAATTTGACCAGGACGCCGGCAGGAAATTGATGGCGGCCGCGGGGCATACGGCGGCAAAACCGCTGAAAGTCAAAGTGCAGATATCCGCATCAGGATCGGGGCAGATGCAACCCCTGCCGATGAACGAGTTTGTGCAGCAGTCCCTCAAGGCATGCAATTTTGACGTTCAGTTCGACGTGATTGAATGGAACACCCTTTTCACCAACTGGCGCAAGGGCGCGAAGGATCCCTCCGCCAACGGCTCCAATGCCATCAATGTGAGCTTCGCGGCGATGGATCCGTTCTTTGCCATGGTTCGTTTCTCCAGCACCAAGGCGTTTCCGCCGGTTTCCAATAACTGGGGTTACTACGGCAACGACGAGATTGACAAGCTGATCGCCAACGCACGCACCAGCTTCGATGACAAGGCGCGCGACGCCGCCCTGGCCAAGTTGCACGCGCGCATCGTTGATGACGCCGCTTTCGTCTGGATCGCGCATGACGTCGGCCCGCGCGCCATCAGTCCGAAGGTCAAAAACGTCGTGCAACCGCGCAGCTGGTTCATCGATATCGCGACGATGACGATGGACTGAAGCTGACGGGCCGGAGCTCGTTTGCTCTATTACCTGCTCCGGCGGACGGTCTACGCCCTGCCCATCATGCTGGGCGTGGCCCTGGTTTGCTTTGCGCTGGTCCACCTGGCGCCCGGCGATCCGCTGGTCTCCATCCTGCCCCCGGACGCCTCCGCGGATCTTGCCGCCCAGTTGCGCGAACTGTACGGGTTCAATCGCAGTTATCCGGAGCAGTTCGCCAGCTGGGTGTGGCGCGCCCTGCATGGCGACCTGGGCATGTCCATCGCCAGCGGCCGGCCGGTTGCGAGCGAGGTGATGCGCGCGGTTGTCAACACGCTGCGTCTTGCGGCGGTCGCGACCCTGATCGGCTTCATCATGGGCTGCCTGTTCGGATTTGTTGCCGGCTACTTTCGCAACTCATGGGTCGACCGGACCGCGTCCATGTTGTCGGTGCTGGGCGTGAGCGTGCCGCACTACTGGCTTGGCATGGTCATGGTAATCGTGTTTGCCGCAATACTGAACTGGTTGCCCGCGACCGGGATGGGGCCGGGCGGATCGGATGCCTGGGCGTGGGACTGGGAACATCTGCAATTCATGCTCCTGCCCGCCCTCACCATGTCGGTGATACCGATGGGCATTATCGCGCGCACGGTCCGCGCCCTGGTTGCCGACATTCTTGACCAGGAGTTCGTCGTCGGCCTGCGCGCCAAGGGCCTGACCCAGTTTGGCATTTTTCAACATGTTGTGAAAAACGCGGCACCGACGGCGCTGGCCGTCATGGGTCTGCAGCTGGGCTATCTGCTCGGCGGCTCTATCCTGATCGAAACGGTGTTTTCCTGGCCGGGCACCGGTTTCCTCTTGAACTCCGCTATTTTCCAGCGCGATTTACCCCTGCTACAGGGCACCATCCTGGTACTGGCGATGTTCTTCGTGTTGCTCAATCTCCTGGTTGACGTCGTGCAGACCCTGCTCGACCCGCGCATTGCCAGAACCTGACCCGCCCTGAACCCGTGACCTCACCCTCTCTTGCCGTAGCTGTCCTCGAGCACTCTCCGGGCTACTGGCGCTCGGTTCTGTCGCGACTGCTGCGCGACAAGGTGGCGCTGGGCGCGGGCACCGCGGTTCTAATTCTCCTCATCATGGCAATCCTGGGACCCTTGCTGGCTCCCGCCGACCCCTACCAACCGTCGATGCTTTCGCGACTCAAACCGATCGGCTCCGCCGGCTATCTGCTTGGCAGCGACGAACTCGGGCGGGACATGCTGTCGCGCCTGATAGTGGGGGCCCGTTTGTCCCTGTTCATGGGGCTGACGCCGGTATTCCTGGCCTTTTTCATCGGCACCGCCATTGGATTGCTCGCCGGTTACAGCGGCGGATGGGTCAACAGCGTCATCATGCGCACCGTTGACGTGTTCTATGCCTTTCCCTCGGTGCTCCTCGCCATCGCGCTGTCCGGCGCCTTGGGCGCGGGCATTTTCAATTCGCTTATTTCGCTCACCATGGTCTTCATCCCGCCGATTGCGCGGGTTGCCGAGAGCGTGACCACGCAGGTGCGCGGCCGCGACTATGTCGAATCGGCCCGCGCTTCGGGGGCCAACGCCTTCACCATCGTCCGGGTGCATGTGCTCGGCAATGTATTGGGGCCCATATTCGTGTATTCCACCAGTCTGATTGCCGTGTCGATGATCCTCGCCTCCGGTTTGAGCTTCCTTGGCCTGGGCGTCAAACCACCCGAACCCGAATGGGGTCTGATGCTCAATACCCTGCGCACGGCAATATATGCGCAACCCTGGGTGGCCGCTTTGCCCGGAGCGATGATTTTCATGACCTCGATCACCTTCAACCTGCTCTCCGACAGCCTGCGCTCGGCCATGGACAACAAGCAATGAGCGCGCTGCCCCTGCTTCGCATCAAAGGGCTGACCAAGCACTTTCCCCTGAAAAAAAGCATTTTCGGCGGCGGCGGTGGCGTTGTGCGCGCGGTCGACAGCATCGATTTTGACGTCTTGCCAGGCGAGACCCTGGGCGTGGTTGGTGAATCGGGCTGCGGCAAAAGCACGACCGCGCGGCTGCTGATGCAATTGATCGACCCGACGGCGGGCGAGGTGATTTTTGATGGTGCCGCCGTCGGCACCCGGGATCTTCCGCTCAAGGCATTCCGCCGCCAGGTGCAGATGGTCTTCCAGGACAGCTACGCATCGCTCAATCCGCGCCTGACCGTGGAAGACTCGATTGCGTTCGGTCCGCAGGTCCACGGCGTCGCGCTCGCCGAGGCCAAACAGCGTGCGCACAACCTGCTTGCCCGGGTCGGCCTGGAGCCCGGTCGTTTCGCGGCACGTTATCCCCACGAGCTGTCCGGCGGACAACGGCAGCGCGTCAACATCGCGCGCGCCCTGGCGCTGCAGCCGCGCGTGGTAATCCTTGATGAAGCGGTGTCCGCCCTCGATAAATCGGTCGAAGCCCAGGTATTGAACCTGTTGCTCGACTTGAAGGATGCCTTTGGCCTGACCTACGTGTTTATCAGCCACGACCTCAACGTCGTGCGTTTCATCAGCGACCGGGTGATGGTGATGTATCTTGGCCAGGTGGTTGAAATCGGCCCCGCCGAGGGACTGTTTGAGCAGCCCGCCCATCCCTACACACGGGCGCTGCTCTCCTCGATTCCCTCCATGGATCCGGATCACCGCACCGAACAACCGGCGCTGAGCGGTGATCCGCCCAATCCGATCGACCCGCCGACAGGATGCCGTTTCCACACCCGTTGCCCCGAGGCCCAGGCGGTGTGCGCCCAAACGATTCCCCGGCTCTGCGGCTTGACCTCGACACATGCCGTTGCCTGCCTGATGTATGAGCCGGGCAGCGGCCACAGTCGTGCCGCAGCCTCCGGCGGGATGGCCGCGTGAGTTCCGGCCTGCGTTCCAGCCTGCCGGTGGACGGTGCAGATCGAACGCCCGCGCAAGGGCCTTACGTTGAAATCCAGAATTTGCAGGTCACCTTCACCGGCGGGCGGCGCCCCGTGCAGGCCGTCAATGGCGTCGACCTGCGGGTGCAGCGCGGCGAGGTGGTCGCACTGATAGGCGAATCGGGTTCGGGCAAGAGCGTGACCTTGCGCTCGGTGCTGCGCCTGCACAACGAACGCCGCACCACCATCACCGGACGCATCGGAGTGGGCGGGCAGGACGTGCTTTCACTCGATCCGGCCGGGCTGGCCAGCTTTCGCGGCAGGGTTGCCTCGATGATTTTCCAGGAACCGCTGCTGGCACTCGATCCGGTTTATACGGTGGGGGCGCAGATCATCGAATCGATACGCCGCCATGAGGCCGTCACCCATGGCGCGGCAAGGCAGCGCGCGCTGGAATTATTCGAGCGGGTGCGCATCCCGAGTCCGGAGCGCCGGCTGGATGCCTATCCGCACGAGATGTCCGGGGGAATGCGCCAGCGCGCCATGATCGCGCTGGCCCTGGCCTGCCGGCCGCAATTGCTGCTGGCCGATGAACCCACCACGGCGCTGGATGCCACGGTGCAAATCCAGATTCTCTTGCTGTTGCGCGAACTGCAACGCGAGTTCGGCTTGTCCGTTATTTTTGTCACCCATGACATTGGCGCGGCCGTCGAAGTGGCGGATCGAATCGCCGTAATGTACGCTGGCCGCATCGTTGAAGAAGGCCCGGTCGCCACCGTGATCCGCTCACCCCGTCACCCCTACACCCTCGCCCTGTTGCGCGGCCGCGCCGAAGGCGCCCTGGCCAGGTCGGGCAACGTCCGCCCGCGCCTGGACACCATTGCCGGCGCGCCCCCCGATCTGAGCCTGCTGCCCGAGGGTTGTGCTTTTGCCGAGCGCTGCCGCCTTGCCAGCGGGGACTGCCGCCGCACATCGCCGCCGGTGGTTATGCTCTCGGCGCAGCATATGGCGCGCTGTTTGCGCACCGAAGACACCATAGCAGTCGTGCCATGAAGATAGTTGTCGTCAATCCCAACACCACGGCTTCCATGACCGCGAAGATTGGCGTCACCGCGCGCGCCGTCGCCAACGCCGGCACGACCATAGACGCGCTAAACCCCGTTGTCGGTCCGGCCTCGATCGAAGGTTATGTGGACGAGGCCATGGCCGTCCCCGGCATGCTTGAGCTCATGTTCCAATGCCAGCAGGCCGACCCGGACATAGGCGGCTTTGTCATTGCCTGTTTTGACGACACCGGCCTGGATGCCGCGCGTGCCTTGCTCGATGCACCCGTAGTGGGAATAGGCGAGGCCGCCTGCCACATGGCATCGCTTCTGGGCGCCCGATTCAGCGTTATTACCACGCTGTCGCGCTCGGTCGCGGCGATCGAACACAACCTGCACAAATACGGTCTTGCCGCCCGCTGTGCGCGTGTCAGGGCGGCCGAAGTGCCGGTGCTGGCTTTGGAAGATTCCGGTTCCAGCGCCTACGCCCGCATCAATGACGAAGTGCGCGCCGCCCTGCTAGAAGACCGCGCCGAAGCCATCGTCCTGGGTTGCGCCGGCATGACCGACCTTGCCAAACGCCTGTCCCAGGCCCACGGGGTTCCGGTGATTGACGGCGTCGCCGCGGCGGTAAAGCTGGCCGAGGGTCTGGCCGCCCTCGGCCTTCGCACCAGCAAACGAAACAGTTACGCTGCGCCGCTTGCCAAAGCCTGGGGCGGTCCTCCCCCCGGCTTTATGCGCTGACGCCGGCGCCTAGCCTGCGCGCGCGTTTGCCGCGTCGCCGACGACCTTGCCGTCACGCAGCTCGATCACACGGTCGCAGCGCGCAGCCAGCCGCGGATCGTGGGTGACGAGCAGGAAGGCCGTGCCCTTGGTTTCGTTGAACCGGCGCATCAGCGCAAACACATCGTCGGCGGTATGCGTGTCCAGGTTGCCGGTGGGCTCGTCGGCGAGGACCAGGTCGGGCGCAAGCGCCAGTGCGCGGGCGATCGCCACGCGCTGCTGCATGCCGCCAGACAACTCCCGCGGCGGCTTGTCCATGGCGTCGGCAAGGCCCACGGCGGCAAGCATTTGCTTTGCGTTGGCGCGTTGTTCCCGGGTAAAGCTGCCGTCGCGCATGAGCCCGGGCAGCATCACATTCTCAAGCGCGGAAAACGCCGGCAGCAAATGGTGGAACTGGAACACAAAGCCCAGCGTCTCGAGCCGCGCCCGGGTGCGCTCGTCATCGTCGGCCTCCTCGATGGCGCGCCCCTTGAGCAGGTAGGCGCCCGCCGTGGGCCGCTCCAGCAGCCCGATCAGGTTGAGCAGCGTGCTCTTGCCCGAACCGGAGGGGCCGATCAGGCAGGCGAACTCGCCGGCACGCACCGTGATATTGATACCGTGCAAGACCTCGGCCGCGACGGCGGTGCCTTCGTTATAGGTCTTGCGGATGCCGGCAAGCTCGATGACGGGCGCGTTCATATGCGGATCGCCTGCGCCGGGTCGAGGTGGGCGGCGCGTTGCGCCGGCATCACCGCCGCAACCAGACCGAGCACAACCGCGGCGAGCAAGGTGTAGAGGTACAACTCCGTGTCAATCCGCGCCGAGAACAGGCGCGCGCCGTCCGAGGAGCGGATGAAGTTGCTCATGACAAAGGTCAACCCATAGCCGGCGGCGCTGCCGAGGACCGCGCCGCTCGCGCCGATCATCGCCCCTTGCAGCAGGAACACCCGCATGATGCGGGCGCACGATGCGCCCATGGCGCGCAGGATGCCGATTTCCTTGGTTTTTTGCACCACCGCGACAACCAGCACGCTGGAGACGCCGATCGCCACCACCAGCCCGAGGAAAAAACGGATCAGGGTCGTCATGACCGTCTGATTGTTCAGGCCGGCAAGCAGTTGCGGATTGGAACTCATCCAGCTCTCGACTTCATGCGGCACCGTGAAGCGCAGGCGCGCGGCAAGCTTCTCCGCGCCAAAGAGGTCATCGACTGAAATTTCCAGACTGGATACTCCGCCTGGCAGGGCGTGCATGGCTTGTGCCGGTGCAAGGCCGACATAGGCGTAGGCGCGGTTGAAGTTGCGTATGCCAAGGTCGTAGATGCCGCGCACCTGGTAGGCCTCCGCCGGCGCGGTCGGCGTCGACAGACGCACCTTGTCGCCGACGCCCACGCCAAGGTCCTTGGCCATGTCGGTGCCGATAATCACGTCGCCCGGATCCAGGCGCAGGTCGCCGGCGACGATTTTTTCATCAAAGCGCGTTACGCCGATATATGCGACCGGAACGATGCCCATGATGGTGACCGTCTTGTTGGCGTCGCCGCGGGTGATGATGCCCGGCCCCGCGGCGATCGGCGAAACGGCCCTGATGCCGGGCGTGGCGGCGAGTACCGGCAGCATCGCCTGCCACTGGTCGACCGAGCGCAGGCGTTGCGCGCGCGACTGCACTTGCGGCAGGGAGGTGGCGGCCGGCGTATCGCGCAGTGGCCGCGCCACCTCCTCGACCGGCCGGATGACGATATGTGCCTGCACGCCAAGTGTGCGCTTGATCAGGTCGCGCTGCAGGTCGCCAAGAAAGCCGGTAATGAACACGATAACGGCGATGCCGATGGTGGTGCCGGTCACTATCATCAGCGTCTGCATGCCGCCCTCGCGCAGGAAGCGCAGCGCAACCTTCCATTCAAAACCCATGGCTGCGGCCGCTAACGCCGGACTTCCACGGCGCGTACGCGGCTACCGTCATCGATGTCACGCGTCAGCAGGACCTTGTCACCCTCGGCAAGTCCGGAGGTGATCTCAAAGCGGCTGCCGGTGCGGATGCCGATTTCCACCTTAACCGTTTGCACGCTGCCCTCGCGCACCACCTGGACGGCATTGGCACCGTCGGCTTCTCGCACCGCGACCGCGGGGACCGTGAGCGCGCGCTCCTTGCGTCCGGCGCCGATGTCGATGGAAACGGTCATATCGGCGCGCAGGTAGTCGGGCGGTTGCCTCACGCGAAAGCGCGCTTCGACCGAACCGCGCGTAATGTCGACGCCCGGGCTGATGTAGTAGAGCTCGGCCTTGAATTTGCGTTCCGGGAAAGCCTCGCTGGAGGCTAACGCCGCCTGCCCGACTTTCAGGTAAGGCAGGTTTTTTTCGTCGATCTGCGCGGTGAGGCGCGTCTCACTGCTCGAATTAACGGTCAGCAGGCGCTTGCCCGGACTGACGATGTCGCCCGGCTCGACCGACCGCACCAACACCGTCCCCGGCAATGACGCGCGTATGGTCGTTTGCGCCAGTTTCGATTCGGCCAGTTCGCGTGCGGCACGCGCCTCCTGGGCGCGCAACCCGGCTTCCTGCGCCGCGACCCCGCTCGCCCCCTGCGCCCGCGCCTGGGTACGCGCCGACGCGAGCTGGCTGGCGGCGACGGTACGCAGGCGTTCCACGTCCTGCAGGCGCGCCTCACTGATAAAGCCCTTGTCGCGGATATCGCGATTGCGGCGGTATTCGTCTTCGGCAAACTGCAGTTGCGCCTCGGCCTGCTTCACCGCGTCGTTCGATTGCGGCAGGCTGAGGTCGCGCACGGTGGCGATGCGCGCCTGGGCGCTCGCCTCGGCGGTGCGCGCCTGCTCAAGTGCGGCCTTGAGTTCGCCCGTTTCGAGCTGGATCAGTTTCTGGCCGGCAGTGACGATCGCGCCTTCTTCGACCAGCACCGCCTCGACCCGGCCGGTGACTACAGAACCGATTTCGATGCGGTTCGGCGCCTGCACCCGGCCGCTGACAACGATCGAATGCTCGAAGGGTCCGGCCTGCATCGACACCACCTCGACCACCGGGCCCTGCGCTTTTTTCCAGACGGCAAACGCCGCGGCAACGGCGGCGATGAGAACGATGAGAACGAGGATATTCTTGCGGGAGAGCATTGCACGATGGGCCGACTGCGAATATGTGACCCTATTCTACAGCAGGCGTTTTTGGCTCCGCCGGTAAGCCCCCGGGCGCGATCAGGCCTGGTGCGCGCCCGCCTCGATCAATTCGAGCAGGCGCACCGGTGAGATGGGCGCGGCAGTCACACGCACACCCCAGGGTATGAGCGCATCGTCGATCGCCGACATGATGGTCGGGGCGACGGGAACCGTGCCGCCCTCGCCCACACCCTTTACGCCCAGCGGGTTCAGCGGCGACGGACTTTCGTGGAACAGGATTTCAAATTTCGGCACTTCGACCGCCGCCGGAAGCAGGTAATCGGCAAAGGTGGCGGTATATGGCTGTCCTTCACTGTCGTAGCCCATGAACTCGAACAGCGCGTTGCCGATGCCGTGGGTAATGCCGCCGTGGATCTGGCCCTCGACAATCATCGGGTTGATCAGCCGGCCGCTGTCCTGCAGCGCGACGTAGCGCAGTATCCGGACGTTGCCGGTCTCCACGTCGACCTCGACCTCGCAGGCGTGAAAGGAATGCGCGTAGGCCAGCACTTCGGTGCGCCAGTGAAAACTCGCCTCAAGTCCGGCCTCCATGCCCGGCGGCAGGGCATAGCCTGGCACGCCGCGCAGCACACGCGCGACTTCGGACAGCGCCACCGCGCAGTCGGTGCCCTTGACGAAGACACTCCCGTCGCGCAGCTCCAGGTCGACTTCAGCCGCCTCGAGCATTTGCGCGCCCAGCTTGATCGCCTTGTCGCGCACCGCGATTGCGGCAAGGTGCACCGACGAGCCGGCGGTCACCGTCTGGCGGCTGGCAAATCCGCCAAGGCCCAGCGACACATAGCTGGTGTCGCCGGAAATCACATCGATGTCGCCTTCGCCAACACCGAGTTGCTCGGCGCAGATTTGCGCCAGTGCGGTGTGCAGGCCCTGGCCCATGGCCAGCGCGCCGGTATAGACCGAAATGCGTCCGGAGGGCGACACGCGCACAGTCCCCGACTCAAAGGGGCCGCGGCCGGTGCCTTTGACTCCGTGGGCAAATCCGAGGCCAATATGGCGGCCCTGCTTGCGCGCCGCCGCCTGGCGCGCGCGAAAGCCGGCGTAGTCGATGGCATCGAGAACTTTTTTCTGGCAGGCCGGGTAGTCGCCGCTGTCGAGAATCACCGGCACGCCGGCGCGGATCTTCAGCGGCTTCTCATAGGGCATTTCGGCGGCCGGCACAAGGTTGCGCAGCCGCACCTCGGCGCGATCGATACCGAGTTCGAGCGCAATGCGATCAACCATCCGTTCGATGACAAAGGCCGCCTCGGGATAGCCGGCGCCGCGCACCGGAATGGTCGGCACCTTGTTGGTCTGCGCCACAAACACATCGAGCGAATAGGCAGGCACCTTGTACGGGCCGGTCACCGCCGTCGAGGCGTTATACGGACAGTTGATGCCCTGCGGCGTGTAGGCGCCCTGATCGTGGATCATGCGACCGCGCAGGCCGAGGATTTTTCCGCCCGCGTCGGCGGCAATCTCGACGTCCCAGTATTGTTCGCGTTCCTGGATGGAGGCAATGAAATGTTCGCCGCGGTCCTCTATCCATTTCACCGGTCGTCCGGTTAGGCGCGCCGCGGCGGCGACGGCGATCTCCTCGGGATAAATCACGAATTTGGCGCCAAAACCGCCGCCCACATCGGGTGCGATGACGCGAATGCGGTCCTCGGCGAGGTCAAGCATGTCGGCGAGCATGAACTTGAGGTCGTGCGACATCTGTGTCGAAGACCAGATGGTGAGCGCGCCGGTCTGGTCGAATTGCGCCACCGCGCCGCGGCCCTCGATCGGGTGGGCTCCGCCGCGATGCGTGCTCAGCGACTCGCTGAAAACATGCGCCGCCCTGGCAAACACGCCGGCCGTATCGCCATAAGCTATGGTGAAACGCGTCAACACATTGTCGGCCGCCTCGAGGCGCACTTTTGGCGCGGCGGGATTGAGCGCCTCGCGGCAGTCGGCTAATACCGGAAGATCCTCGTAATCGACTGCTATCAACGCGACGGCGTCCTCGGCAACATGCCGCGAATCGGCGACGACCATCGCCAGCGCTTCGCCGACATAGCAGACCTCCTCGGGACAAAGCACAAAGGGCGTGATGTTCCCGGGCAACGCCTTGGTCGGGAAACCCAGCGGCATGCGCAGACGCGAGAGCGCGGGCAGGATGTCATGCGCGGTGAACACCGCCTGGATGCCGGGCAGGGCACGCGCGGCGCTTGTGTCGATGGAAACAATACGCGCGTGCGCGTGCGGGCTGCGCAGGAAGGCCGCGTGCAGCACCCCCTCGACACGCACATCATCGACAAAACGCCCGCGGCCGGCGAGCAGCGCCGGATCCTCGACACGGCGGGCGCGGGTGCCGACCACGCGCAGTGGCGCAGCCTTTTCGGCGCCAAGGCTCATTTCGCCTTCCCGGCTTTGCCGGCCCTGAGCTGCACAGCCGCGTCCATCGCCGCGGCGACGATGTTCTGGTATCCGGTGCAACGACACAAATGGCCGGAGAGCACTTCGCGCACCTCGGCCTCGGTGGGCGACGCGTTTGTTTCAAGCAGCTCGGTAAGCGAGACCAGCACGCCGGGCGTGCAATAGCCGCATTGCAGGCCGTGTTTGTCCCAGAATGATTGTTGCAGCGGCGAGAGCCCGCCTTCCGGTGTGAGTCCCTCGACCGTCACCACTTTCTTGCCATCGGCCTGGGCGGCAAGCATCAGGCAGGCGCGCACCGAGTGGCCGTCAACCAGCACGGTGCAGGCGCCGCACACGCCGTGCTCGCAGCCGACGTGGGTGCCCGTCAGGCCCAGCTCGTGGCGCAGGAAATCGGCGAGGTTGACGCGGGTCTCCACGCTGCAAGCGTGTTCGACACCGTTGACATTTACTTTGATATCGCGAATGTCCATGTCACCTAAACCGTGCTTGCACGCTTGAGCGCGGCGGTGAGGGCGCGCTTTGACAGCGCGACAGCGAGGCGCTGGCGGTACCACTTCGGATAATGCGGGTCCTCCAGCGCATCGATGTCACCGGCGTGTGCGCAAGCCGTGGCAAAGGCCTCGACCGTCGCTTTTTTTCCGGTAAGCAAGCGCTCGATCTCACCCAGGCGCAGCGGAGCGGCGCCGACGCCGCCCAGCGTGACCGAGAGCCTCGCGATATTGCCGCCGGCGTCAAGGGCCAGCATCGCCGCCGCCGACACAACGGCAAAATCGCCGTGACGGCGCGCGTACTCTATGAATGCCGTGCCGTGCGGAATGGCCCAGGGGGCAAAGCGGACCTCGACCAGCACCTCGTCCGCTTCGAGCGAGGGCGTCATGTAGCCGGCGGGAAAATCAGCCATGGCGATGCGCCGCTCGCCACGCGCGCTGCGTGCGACAAGCACCGCATCGTAAGCCCGCGCCACGGTCGGCAACTCGGCCGAGGGGTCGAGCTGGCACATGCTGCCTCCAATGGTGCCGCGGTTGCGCGTCTGGCGGTGGCCGACGTAGCGGATCGCCTCGGCCATCAGCGGCAGGCGCGCGGCGACCAGCGGCGAGAACTCCAGTTCGCGCTGGCGCGTCATCGCGCCGATGGCGATTTCACCGCCTTCTTCCCCGCTTTCGTCCCTTATGTAGGAGAGGCCTTGGATTTCGTTGATGTCGATCAGGTCATCGGGCGCCACCACGCGCATGTTGAGCATGGGCATCAGTGACTGGCCGCCGGCGAGCACGCGCGCGTTGGCCGAGCCGGCGAGCAGTGCCAGCGCCTCCCCGAGGCTGCGCGGCGCGTGATAACGGAACGGTGCGGCCTTCATCCCGGGCAGTCAGACGCGCCGCTCAGACCTTGGACAGGTCGAGCGTCGCCGGGTGGAACAGCGCGCGCGGATCAACCTTTTCCGCCGACAGCCCCTGCTCGTGGTGATAGCGCGTAAATGTCTCTATCACGTGCTCGTTGGCCTTGAATCCGTAGCTCCAATAGTCCTCGCCCATGAGCTTTTTCGCCGCCTCGAATTCGGCCACGCCCCAGGGCAGGGTATTGAAGAGGTGCCCGATCTGCCCCAGTTCATACATGCACAAATCCTTGGCCTTGTTAAAGGCCTTGAACACGCTCACCGGCAGCCAGGGTTCACGCTCGGCCAGTTCGCGCCGGATGCCGATGATGTGCATGATCGGGAATATGCCGGTACGGCGGAAGTAATCCTGTTCGGTGGTTCTGTAGTCGGGAAACATGCGGTCGACATTCGGTGCGCCGCGGGCGAAGCAGGAAGGCGCCCGCGCGCTGATCATCGCGTCGATCTCGCCCGAGGCGAGCATGTCGGTCAGCGTCCGGTCGTGCGGGATGGGCTTGAGGTCAATGTTCGCAGGCAACTTGAGCGGCGCGCGCTCTTCGCGACCCGGTTCCTCGAGTCCGCCGTTGCGCCAGTGCACGTCCTCTGGCTTGACGCCGTATTCATCGGCGAGCACACCGCGTATCCAGACATTGGCGGTGATCTGGTATTCGGGCAGGCCTATGGTTTTTCCCTTGAGGTCAGCCGGTGTCTTGATGCCGCGGTCGGTGCGAATATAAATGCCCGAGTGGCGGAACAACCGCGAAACAAAGGCCGGCACGCCGACATAGGCGTTCTGGCCGCGCGAGGTCATCAGCGTGTGGCTGGACATGGAGATTTCGGAGACATCAAACTCGGCGAACTTGAAGGCGCGGTGAAAGGCCTCCTCGGGTTCGATCGGCACCGCGGCGACTTCACAACCCTCGATTGGCGCGCGGCCGTCGAAAATCGCGCGGCAGCGGTCATAATCGCAACATGCAAGACTGATACGCAGTTTATTCACGTTCTTTCCATTCTTAAAAAACAAAGCGGGCGGCGAACGCCGCCCGCAGGGTGCCAAGCAGGGGAATATTACTCCGGCTTGATGCCGGCGACTTTAATCGCCTCACGGAATTTGGCGATGTCGCCGGTAAGCAGCGCGGTGAACTGCGTCGGCGAACCGACGAATAAATCCAGCCCACCGTTGGTGAGCCGTGACTTGACCTCGGGCATGGCCAGGACTTTTCTGATGTCGGCCTCGATTTTGGCCAGCACGTCCCTGGGGGTCCCGGCCGGCGCGAGCACACCGTAATAGTTTTCGACCTCGTAATTTGCCAGCTCTTTCAGCCCCGACTCGCGAAAGGTCGCGATATCAGGCACCGAAGGCGAGCGATCCCTGGTGGTCAGGCCGAGAATGCGCAGCTTGCCCTGCTTGGCAAATGGCAGAACCGCGGCAAGCGAAGCAATCACCACATCCACCTGTCCGGCCACCGCGTCGGTGACCGCCGGCGAACATCCACGATGCGGAATGTGCACGGCGTAAGTCTTGGTCGCGTACTTGTACAATTCCATGGCGAAGTGATGCGCCGTCGCCACGCCGCAGGTGGAGTAATCGATCTTGCCCGGATTGGCGCGCAGCAATGCGGTGAACTCCTTCATGTCGTTCGCCTTCACCCGCGGGTTGACCGCAAGCACGATGGGCGTGGAAGTAGTGAGCATCACCGGGACAAAGTCCTTGACCAGGTCGAATGAAAGGTTGGGAAACATTGCCTGGTTGATGGCGTGGGTATTGCTCGCGAGCAACAGGGTGTAGCCGTCGGGCGGCGAGCGGAACACCTGCTCGACCCCTATGCTGCCGCCGGCGCCGATGCGGTTCTCCACCACCACCTGCTGGTTCCAGATGCGCGACAACTGGTCGCCGATGACGCGCGCGGTAAAATCGGCGGCCCCGCCGGTGGTGAAGGTGACGATGATTTTCACCGGCTTGTTGGGATAGGCCGTGGCCTGGGCGAGCGTGGCCGCCGCGCCAAGCAAAGCAGCCATGGCAAACGCAAATCTGGCAATACGCAGCATCAGAGATCTCCGGGGGTGTGCCTCGAAACGAGGCTGCAAACTTGGTGCGATGAACCGCAGCCGAGATTGACTTAGCGGTCAAGAAAAGTCAAGCCTCTCACCACCGGCCATCACGCCGCACCAACAGGGTGCTTTCTCGGCGCGCAACATACCCGCTAGAATGTGCCGGCCGCGGCATCGCAAGCCCCGTCGCGGGAAATCCGCCGCGGGGCAAATTTCCCGCCATCCCAGCAGACACCGGAGACGCCATGACCACCACCAGCACACCGTCGCGCATCATCGCGCTAGAGGAACACTACTGGGATGCGGAAATGGCCACCCACTTCCCCGCCGCCGAAGGCCGCTCGCCCAAACTGCGCGAGCGCCTTTTCGACCTGGGTGAATTGCGCCTGCGCGAAATGGACGAGGCCGGCATCGACATACAGGTGTTGTCCCAGGGCGCCCCGGCGACCCATCGCCTCGCACCGGATATCGCCGTGCCCCTTGCCAAGCGCGCCAACGACAGGCTGTACGAGGTGGTCAGGGCCCATCCGGCGCGCTTTGCCGCTTTTGCGACCCTGCCCGCGTCCGACCCGCAGGCCGCGGCGGAGGAACTGGAGCGCACCGTGACGCGCTTTGGCTTCAAGGGGGCGATGGTGCACGGCTTCACGCTGATCGGCGAGCAGCGCCTTTATATCGACGACAAGCGCTTCTGGCCGATTTTCGAACGGGCGCAGGCCCTCGACGTTCCGATCTACCTGCACCCGGCGGCACCCCACCCGGCGGTGATAGAGGCTTATTACAAGGAGTATGCCGCCGACTTTCCGCAACTGCTCTCGGCCGGCTGGGGATTTACCGTTGAGACAGCGACCCAGGCGATACGCCTCATCCTGTCGGGCATTTTCAGCACCTACCCGAAGCTCAAGATCATCGTCGGGCACCTCGGTGAATCGCTGCCCTTCTCGCTCTGGCGCATCAATGCAGCGCTGTCGCGTGCCGGTAACCGCAGCATTCCGTTTCGCGAACTCTTTTGCGAGCATTTTTACATCACCACCAGCGGCAATTTTTCCAACCCGGCATTGCTCTGCAGCGTGATGGAAATGGGCGTGGACAGGATCTTGTTCTCTGTGGATTACCCCTTCGTCGACAACCCGCCCGGCGTGAAGTGGATGCAGGACGTTCCCTTGTGCGCCGCCGACCGGGAAAAAATCCTCCACGGCAACGCCGCCCGCCTGCTCAAGCTCTGAAACGTGACATCCGCATTACATCACCTGGGCGCCGCCGAACTCGCACGGCGCATTGCACGGGGCGAAATCAGCTCCCGCTCGCTGCTGGAACATTTTCTGGCGCGCATCGGACGCCTCAATCCCCAGCTCAATGCAATCGTGTTGTTGCGCGCCGATGAAGCGCGGGAGCGTGCCGCCGAAGCCGATACCGCGATGCGCGCCGGGAACCGCTGGGGACCCTTGCACGGTGTTCCAATTACGATCAAGGAATGTTTTGACTGGACCGGAACGCCATCGACGTTCGGCCGCCCGGAGCGCAAGGGGCATCGCGCCACCGCGGATGCCCTTGCGCTGGCGCGCCTGACCGGCGCCGGCGCCATCGCCCTGGGCAAGACCAACGTGCCGCTCGATCTGGCGGACTGGCAGACCTTCAATGCGGTCTACGGCGCCACACTCAATCCCTGGGACTATGCGCGTTCGCCCGGCGGTTCCTCGGGTGGCAGCGCGGTCGCGCTGGCTGCGGGCTTTTCGGCGCTGGAACTGGGCAGCGACCACAGCGGCTCGATCCGCATGCCGGCGCATTTTTGCGGCGTCTACGGGCACAAACCGACTTACGGCCTGGTGCCGGTGCGCGGACATGCGTACGCCCCCGACGCCCCGCCTGATGACATCAACGTCGTCGGCCCTCTCGCGCGCCGCGCCGAAGACCTCGAGCTTGCGCTGCGCGTAATGGCCGGCGCGGAAGGAACGCGCTCGCGCGCGTGGCAGATGGCACTGCCCGAAGCGGGCCGCGCATCTTTGCGTGATTTTCGCGTTGCCGTACTGACCGGTGATGCGGATTTTCCGGTAGATGCCGACACCCGGCGAACGGCGCTTGAAGTGGCCGCCGTCCTCAAAGATGCGGGCGCGGCCGTCAGCATCGACCCCGCACTGCCGCTCTCCAGCCGAAAACAATACGACTTGCACATCGCGCTGGCGCGCGCGGCAAGCGCGTTCCGCCGCGACCCGGCCGAGATTGCCGCTCTCGTCCCTGCGGCCGCGAATCTCGATCCAGCCGACCGCGGTTATGAAGCGCTGATGCTGCGCGGACTCACCCAGACCCACCGCGAGTGGCTGCAGCACAACGCCGAACGCGGACGGCTGCGCGATGCCTGGGAGGTGTTTTTTCGTGATTACGACGCACTCATCGCACCGGTATCGCCCACGCCGGCGTTTGCGCTGATGCACGAAGTACCCAAACTGCAGCAGCAGTTGATGGTCGACGGCACGGCGCGGCCCAATGCCGACACTTATTTCTGGATCGGCCTCGCCTCGGTCGCCTATTTGCCGGCCACGACGATTCCCGCCGGCCGCTCGGCTGCGGGCTTGCCCCCGGGCCTACCCCTGGGTCTACCTATAGGCCTGCAAATCATCGGGCCTGAATACGCTGACCTGCGCTGCATCGCCCTCGCGCGGCTGCTCGAAACGGCGCACCGCGGTTTCGAGCCACCGCCGGCCTGCCTCTGAGCGGCGCAGCCGGCCCGCCTACTCCGGCCGGATGCCCGCGTAGGTGATGATCTTCTTGAACTCCTCGGCGTCGGCGCGCATCTGGCTGCCCATCTCCGCCCCGCCGACAAAGGCCACTTCGAGGCCGCCACCGGCAACACGCTGCGCGACGTCGGGCATGGCGACAACGCGGCGCACATCGGCCTCGATTTTCGCAACGACCTCCCTGGGCGTGCCCGCCGGCGCCATGAAACCGTAGTAGACGCTGGTGCCGTAGTCCTTGAGCTCGGGCAGGCCGGACTCGCGAAAAGTCGGCACATCGGGCGCGGAGGCCGAGCGCGTTTTGGAGGTGACCGCAATAATCTTGAGTTTGCCGCTGGCCTGGTGGGGGAGCAGGGTGTTGAGCGAGGAGACCACCGTGTCGATCTGCCCGCCCACGGTATCGATGACCGCCGCTGCGCAGCCGCGATACGGGATGTGCAAGGCATAGGTCTTGGTCTGGAATTTGTACAGCTCAAAGGCGAAGTGATGCGATGTCGCCACGCCGCAGGTCGCGTAAGACACCTTGCCCGGTCCGGCACGCAAAGTGGCGGTAAATTGCTTCAGGTCGTTGTCCTTTACCCGGGGATTGACCGCCAGCGCCATGGGCGACGAAGTTGCAAGCGCGATCGGCACAAAGTCCTTGAACAGGTCGAAGGGCAGCTTAGGGTAGAGCGCGACATTGATCGGGTTTGCGGTCGAGGCGAGCAGCAGGGTGTAGCCGTCGGCGGGCGAACGGAACACCGCTTCGACGCCGATATTGCCGCCGGCGCCGATGCGGTTCTCGATGACCACTTGCTGCTTCCACAACTCGGAAAGTTTCTCGCCGATCAGGCGCGCGGTGAAATCGGCCGCACCGCCGGCGGTAAAGGTGACGATGACCCTTACCGGCTTGTTTGGCCAGGCGCCCTGGGCGAGCACCGTGCCGGACGCGAGCGCAAACAGTGCGGCGGCAAGGACGCGGATTGACAGATTTCTTGCAATGGCCTTCATGTTCTGCTCCCGGATATCGTGAAAATAGGTTTGCTTCAGCCCGCCACCGGCGCGCGATGGATGAGCCGCCACACATTCTGCGCCGACAGCGGCAGGTCGCGTACCTCGACGCCAAGCGGTGCCAGTGCCGCCGCCACCGCGTTGGCAATCACCCCGGCCACCGGGATGACGCCGCCTTCGCCGGCGCCCTTGGCCCCGAGGGGGTTGTTCGGCGACGGATACTGTTCGAGCACCACCGCCCGCAGGTGGGGGAAATTATCGGCGCGCGGCAGCGCATAGTCCATCAACGAACCGCTCAGCAGCTGCCCCTGGTCGTCGTAAACCAGTTCCTCGAGCAGCACGCCGCCCAGTCCCTGCACCAGCGCGCCTATGGTCTGCCCGTGCAGGGTCGCCGGGTTGATAATGCGACCGACATCTTCCACCGCGACATAATCGAGCACCGCGACCTCGCCTGTGGCGACATCGACCGCCACATGCGCGGCATGGGCGCCGTAGCTGTAAGTGCGCTTTTTGCTTGCAAAACTGTCCTCGGCACTGATGCCTTGCGCGCCGGCCAAGTCAGCCCAGGCGAGCATCCTGCCATCGGGCGCGGTCGCGCTGCCGTCGGCAAGCAATACCCGTTCAGGGGTACATCCCAATTTCCCTGCCGCGACCTCGCGCATCGACTGCAACAATTTAGCCGCCGCGCCAAGGATGGCCGAACCGCCCATTACGATCGAGCGCGAGCTATAGCTGCCGAATCCTTCCGCCACAAACGTGGTCGAACCGTGAAAGACGCCGCGAATGCGCGACATCGACGCGCCCAGCGCATCGGCCGCAATCTGGGTGAAGGCCGTCTCAAGGCCTTGTCCGACCGCCGACGATCCGGTGAACACCGCGACCCGGCCATCGGGTTCGAGCACCAGGCGCGCGCCCTCGCGCGGCCCCGAGGCGCCGCCCTCGATATAGCAGCCGATGGCCACGCCGTGACGGTGGCCGTCGATCAGCGCGCCGTTAAACGCCGACTTGGCCTTCCAGTCGAATTCATCGATGCACCGGTCAAGCGTCAGGCGATAGTCACCGCTGTCGCATTCGGTCGCATCGCCAAAAGGCTGCACCGTGGCCAGGGCATAAGGCATCTCGCTTGCCGAAACCAGGTTGCGGCGGCGAAACTCGACCCGGTCGATGCCAAGATCGGCGGCGGCGAGGTCGAGAATGCGCTCGCGAAAAAAATCCGTCTCATAACGTCCCGGCGCGCGGTAAGTGGCCACCGGTGTCTTGTTGGTCATCATCAAGGACACGTCCATGCCGATGTGCGCAATGCGGTACGGTCCGGAGCACACCTGCGCGATGTTGCGCGAAGGGGTGACCCCGACGGTGCGGATATAGGCGCCGATGTCGGTGCGGGCGCGACCGCGCAGGGCAAGTATGGTGCCGTCAAGTGTGCAGGCGATTTCAATTTCACAATCGGCATCGCGCGCGTGATTGGTGGCAAGAAAATGATCGCTGCGCGTCTCTTGCCACTTCACCGGTCGGCCGAGCCGCCTGGCGGCAAACGGGATGAGGAAGTCTTCCGGATAAAACTCGCCGCGCGCACCGAATGCGCCACCGATGTCGCATTCGAGCACATCTATTGCCGACTCCTCCAGTCCGAGCATGCCGGCCAGGATGCGACGGTTGGCGAAAGGGACTTTGCCTGCGCCATCGACCACCAGCCGGCGCTGCAGCGGATCCCAGTCGGCAAGCAGTCCGCGCGTCTCGATCGGGATGGCGGTATGCCGGTGCATGCTCAGCCGTTCGCGCCGCGTATAGGGCGCATCGCGAAACGCCGCGTCGGCGTCCCCGCGCACCGCGCGCAGCGTCATGGCGAGGTTGGTGCCGGCGTCCTCGTGCAACAGTGTCTGGTTGCGCCCGGCCGTATCGCGATCACTCACCGCCGGCAGTTCGTCGATCTCCAGCACGATGGCTTCGAGCGCATCCTCTGCGCGCGCGCGTGTGTCGGCGACAACCAGCGCAACCGGTTCGCCGACGTAACGCACCTTGTCACAGGCGATCACCGGTTGCTCAAACACCAGCAGCGAAGGATGGGCTTCCTGGCGCAGCGGAATACGCGGCACCACCGCGCCGATATCGGCTGCGGTGATCACCGCGACAACCCCGGGCATGGCGAGGCAGGCCTTGGCGTCGATCGCGCGGATACGGCCGTGCGCCACCGGGCTGCGCAATATCGCCGCTGACAACATGTCCGCACGCGACATGTCGCCCACGTAAGTACCGCTGCCTTGTAAAAAACGGCCGTCCTCGACGCGCTCGATCGGCCGGCCGACATAGGGCGCGGCGTTTTTCAGGTCCTTGAGGTCGGTCATGGCGTGCAGGCGACGCTGATCAGAACGCCGACTTGACGATGTTGCCGCTCGCTTCGACGAACCAGCGGCTGCTCGCGAGCGGTTTTCCCGACAGGCGATCATGCATCCAGTCGGCCGTCAGTGCCTGCGGGTTGGGGCCGAGCACCGTGGACGGGACGTTACCCACGGTATGGCGCGACTCCTGGTACACGACCAGTTGTTTCTGGCCCTTCATTTCACCCAGCGTCCGCCCGGCCCAGACTATGGGGCACAACTCATCACGCTCGCCGGCAACGCAAAGATAGGGGACGCGTATGCGCGCGGCCTGGCCCTTCAGGGTGATGGTGCGGCGGAAGCGGTCAAAAGCCGCCTCGTCGGTAATGCCCGACATGTACATGAAGCGGCGCTTGAAGGTCGGTGAGGCCTGCTCGAAAATGGTCTCGCCGGCAGGCTCGAAACAGATCGAGGACACCGCCACGGCGCTGTAGCGCGGCTCCCACGCCGCGGCGATGGTGGCGAAAAAGGAGCCAAAACTGTTGCCGATGATGCCGACGCGCGCCGCATCGACCTCGGGGCGGGCGCGCAGCCATTCGTAGGCCGCCTTGCCGGTGGCCTTCCAGGCGGGAACGCTGAACGGGATATCGAGCAGGGCGCTCTCGTATTGCCCCGGGCCGTCGATCACCAGCACGGCGATGCCGCGCGACAGCCAGCGGTCGCCGAGCAACGCGACATTGGACTCCTTGAAACCGTCCATACCGGGAATCGACACCACCGCCGGCACGCGGCCACTGCGATAACCATGAGGGAGGTGAAACCATCCGGGCACCTTCTTGCCACCTGGCAACTTGATCCACGCCGCCTCGACGCGATGGTCAGCGTACCCGGCGTAGGCAAGAAAACATTCGCGCTTGCGCGCATTGTTGGCGCGGTTGTGCGCGTTGTTGGTGAGCAGCGTCCATTGCGAGGCGGCCCAGAACACCGCGGCGATGTAATAGTTGTCGCGCGCGCTGACCGGGTGGTGTTCGGCTTCGGCCTGGCGGGCGGCGGCCTCGCGGCGTCGGGCAGCGGCCTCGAACGCCGGGTTTATGTCGGCGTACTTTTGCACCCGTTGCCGGATCGCCGCGATATCACCCGCAGCGAGCGGTCCGCAGGACGTGGCGTAGTTGCCAAGGCGCGGTTGGTCCCACTCGACGCCAACGGCGCGTATGGTGTTGTCGATCAGCCAGCGCTGCTCTTCCCAGCGCCGCATTTTTGGTTCGGCATCGCCTTCACCGGCTTGTTGACCGGGTGCGGCGTTCGTCCTGGCTAGGGCCATCGCAGTTCCTCTATTACGGTAAAGCTACAATCGAATCGCAACTCTGCGCCTCCCCGAACCGGGCTGCCATGCTGCGCATCAGCTGGAAACCCGCACCAGACGGGCATTTCCGGCCGTTCGCCCGCGCAGTTCATCAGGCGCGCCTGCGCCGCGCCGCATCGACCATTTGCCACACACGCATTGGCGAAAGGGGCATGGTATTTGGTTCCACTCCCAGCGAGGACAAGGCGTTGGCGAGCGCGTTGGCTATCACGCCACCGACACAAATCGTACCGCCCTCACCCGCACCCTTTGCCCCCAGGGGATTGAGCGGCGAGGGATATTGCTCCAGCGTCACCGCGCGAATCTGCGGGTAGTCGGAGGCTGTTGGCACCAGGTAGTCGGCCAGCGATCCGGTCAGCAACTGCCCCTCGTCATCGTAGACCAGGTGTTCGAGAAACACGCCGCCTAAGCCTTGCACCGTTCCGCCAATCACCTGGCCGTGCAGGGTGAGCGGGTTCACCGCCCGCCCGACATCCTCGACAATGAGGTAATCGAGCAATTCGATGCCACCGGTTCCCGGGTCGACCGTGATGTGCGCCGCAGCCGCGCCGTAGGCGTAGGTGTGATGGTGGCTCGCGAAGGTGCCGTCCACCTCGATATTCGCCGCTTCGGCCAGAGCCGCGAAGGACACCGTTTTGCCCTTGGGCGACACCGCCTCACCGCCCGCCACGTGCACATCGGCTGCGGCGCAGTCGAGCAACGCGGCGGCCTTGTCGCGAACCATCGCCTTGAGGTTTTCCACCCCGTTAAGGATGGCCGAGCCGCCCATGACGGTGGACCGCGAGTGATAAGAGCCCCAGCCCTCGCCCAGCAGGTTGGTCGAGCCGTGCAGGAGCTGGATACGCTCCATGGGCATGTCGAGGGCATCGGCGGCAATCTGCGTGAGCACCGTCTCCAGGCCCTGCCCGACCGCAGTCGAACCGACGCTGACCGTGACCGTGCCGTTTTTCTCCAGACGCAACCTGGCGTTTTCGCGCGGTCCGGCCGCCCCTCCCTCGACAAAACAGGCGAGCCCGATGCCATGGAAGCGCCCGTTGATCAAGCGTCCCTGCAACTCGCGTTTTTTTGACCAACCAAAATCCTGCAGGCAGCGCTCAAGGGTGACGCGGTAGTCCCCGCTGTCGCACGACGTGTCGGAGCTGTTCGGAACCATCGAGGGTGACACCGTGGCCAGCGGCCAGGGCATGTCGCGATCGGTGAGCACGTTCTTGCGCCGGATATCCGCAGGGTCCAGGCCAAGGTCGCGGGCCGCCATGTCCACCAGCCGTTCGCTGAAAAAATTGCTCTCGAAACGCCCCGGCGCGCGAAACGTTCCCGACCCGGTCTTGTTGGTAAATACGATACGGCAGGCGATATCGATGTTGGCGACGCGGTAGGGCCCGGAGACGAATTGCGTGATGTTGCGCGGCGCGACCAGCCCGTTGGTGCGGGGGTAGGCGCCAAGGTCGTAGTTCATCGTGCCCCTGAAACCGATGATGGTGCCGTCGCGTTCGCAGGCAATCTCAAGCTCGGCGTCGCATTCACGCGCCTGGTTCATGGACAGGAGGTTTTCGCGGCGATCTTCGATCCACTTCACCGTGCCGCCCAGGTGCCGCGCCGCAAACGGGATGAGGAAGTCCTCGGTATAGAACTCGCCGCGCGCGCCAAAACTGCCGCCGACGTCGTTCTCCACCAGGGTAATAGACTCGCGCGCCATGCCGAGCATTTGCGCCAGTACGCCGCGGTTCCAGAACGGCACCTTTGCCGCACCATAAACGTTCAGCGCCTGGTTTGCCGTATCCCATTCGGCCATAAGGCCGCGCGGTTCCATGGTCATCGCGGTAATGCGCTGCACCCCGAAACGCTCGCGCCGCTTGTACGGTGCATTGGCGAACGCCGTCTCGGCATCGCCCTTTTTCGAGGTGTAGCTGAGCGGCGCGTTGGTAGCGGTCCCGTCGAAAAGGATGGCCGGCCCGGCAACCGCACTGGCAACATCGGCAGCCACCGGCAGCGCCTCGATGTCCAGTTCGATCGCGTTCATCGCGTCCTCGGCGATGGCGGCGCTGAAGGCGACAACAATGGCGAGCGGCTCGCCCACATGGCGCACCTTGTCCGATGCGATGACCGGCTGGCGGTAGGCGTCCAGAAGCGGATTGGGATGCAGGCGTATGGGGATCAGCGGCACCGACCCGCAGGCATCGATGATTTGCGCTGCCGTTATGACGGCTTGAACGCCCTCCATCGCCAGGGCGGCCGTGACGTCCATGCCGCGAATGCGGCCGTGTGCAAGCGGGCTGCGCAGGATGACCGCGTGCAGTACGTCGCCCTTTTGCACGTCATCGACATAGGTTCCCTTGCCGCGCAGAAAGCGCAGGTCTTCGATGCGTTCGACTGAAGCGCCGACATAGCGTTTCTTGTCTGCCGCCGGCTTGCGAAGTGGCTGTGCCATGTGTCAGCGCCCCGCCGTTTTGTAAGCGGCGCGCGCATCGAGCACCGCTTCGATGATGGGGATGTAACCGGTGCAGCGGCACAGGTTGCCCGACAGCACCTCGCGCACCCGGTCGGCGTCGCAGTCGGGCTCCTCGGTCAGCAAGGCGTGGGCTGTGGTGATCATGCCCGGCGTGCAGAAACCGCACTGCAAGGCGTTATGCCGGCGAAACGCCGCCTGCAGCGGCGAGAGCGCTTCGTCGCTGGAAAGCCCCTCCACCGTCACGACCTTGCGTCCGTCGGCCTGCACCGCCAGCATCAGGCAGGAACGAACCGCCTCGCCGTCGACAAGAACAGTGCAGGCGCCGCACACGCCGTGCTCGCACGCGAGATGCGTGCCGGTCAGGTGTAATTCGTGGCGCAGGCAATCGGCAAGCGACATGCGCGGCTCGACATCGACCTCGATTGCACTGCCGTTGACTTCGAATTTCGTGGACATGGCGCTTCCCCCCAGCCTAACGCGCGAGCGCGGCGGTGAGCGCGCGCTCAACCATCGTGCCGGCTAATGAGCGGCGGTATTCTGCGCTCGCATGAATGTCATTCATCGGATCGACCGCGATGGCTGCCGCCGCGGCCGCCGTGCCAATGGATGCGGCGCCAATCACCTTCCCGTTGAGCAGCGCCTCGACCATTTCGAGACGGCGCGGCCGGTCGCTCAGGCCGATAACGCCGACATGGGCGTTCATCGCGCAGCCGCTGCCGTCTGTATCAAACCAGACCGCCGCTCCGGCGAGCGCAAAGTCCCCGCGGCGCCGTGCAAATTCCTCGAAGCCCCAGCGCCGCTTCGCGGGCCAGGCCGGCAACAGTACCTCAACGACCAGTTCATCCGGGCCGAGCACGGTCGAGAGCGCACCGGTAAAGAACTCGCCGGCCGGCACCAGGCGTTCTCCGCCGGCGCCAACAACGCGAATCTGCGCATCAAGTGCCACCGCCAGTCCGGGCATTTCGGCCGCCGGATCGGCATGCGCAAGGCTGCCACCAACGGTGCCGCGGTTGCGAATCTGGTAATGCGCGACATGGGCGATGCCTGCGCACAGCAGCGGCTGGGCTCCGGCAAGCACGGCACTTCTTTCGATGTCGCGCCAGCGCACCTTCGCGCCGATGTTTGTGCCGCCGGCGGCAACGGCAATGCGATCCATGCCGCCGATACGGCGCAGGTCGACCAATAGCGTCGGTGCCGCGAGGCGAAAGTTGAGCACCGGCATCAGGCTTTGCCCGCCGGCTATTGGCTTTGCCGCGCCCCCGTGTTGCGCCAGCAGGGCCACGGCTTCGGCCAGCGTTTCCGGGGCGGCGTATTCAAATGCAGCGGGTTTCATCAGTGCGTCCCTTTGTTGTCCGGACCGGCTCAGTCGGGTTTGACATTTGCGGCCTTGATGACACGGCCCCAGCGTTCCATTTCGGCGCGCATATGGGCGCTGAGGGCTTCGGGTGTGCTGCCGACGGCGGTCGCGCTGAGGCTTGCCAGTTTTTCGCGTGCGTCACCCGAACGTATGCCCTTGGCGATAGCGCCCTGCAACGCAGATACGATTTCGGGGGGCGTACCGGCCGGCGCGTAAACGGCGTACCACGCGGTAACCTCAAAGCCCCCCAGACCCGCTTCGACCAGGGTGGGCAGGTCTATGCCCGCAACGCGTTGCGGCGTGGCAATCGCAAGCGGACGCAGTTTGCCACCTTTTATATTGCCCGACGCCGCCGTGTACTCGATGGACATGAACTGGATCTGCCCGCCGATCAAATCAGCCATGGCCGGACCCGATCCCTTGTAGGGGACATGCACCACGTCGACACCGGCGAGCATTTTCAGCATCTCGCCGGCGAGGTGATGCGGCGAGCCGGACCCGGCCGACCCGTAGGTGAGTCCGGGCCTGGCTTTGGCGTAGCTGATGAATTCCTGGATGGTGGTCACCGGCAGTTGCGGATTGACCACGATGATATGGGGAATGGTCGCCACCAGCGACACCGGGGCAAAATCCTTGATCGCGTCATAGGGCAATTTTTGCAGCATCGGATTGATGCCGTGCGTGGTCGTCGCACCCAGCAGCAGCGTATAGCCGTCGGCAGGTTGCTTGGCCACGTACTCCGAGCCGATGGCACCAGCGGCGCCGGCGCGATTTTCGACGACAACCGTTTGCCCCAATTGCTCGGAGATCACCTGCGCCGTCGTGCGTGCGATCAGATCAAGTGCGCCGCCCGGTGCGAACGGCGCGACAAGGCGGATCGTCTTCACCGGGTACCTGGCCTGCTGCGCCTGCACCACGCCCGCAAATGCACACGACGCAAGGATTGCCAGTGCGGCAAGTGCACCGCGACGGGGAAGCGGGTATTTCATCGGAACAGTCCTTTGCACACAAACGGATTGGGCAGCATTAAACGGCGGTCATGCCTGGATTTCAGTCGGCCTTGATGCTCGCGCTTTTCACCAGCGCCCGCCATTTTTCGGTGTCCTTGCGCACAAATTCGCCGAACGCCGGCGGCGCCAGTGCGCCGGGTGTCGCGCCCAGCTCGCGCAGCTTTTGCTGGCCTTCGGGCGATTGCAGCACGCGACGGATGTCGGCATTGATTTTTGCCACAACTTCGGCCGGGACTCCGGCCGGGCCGAGCAAACCCATCCAGGCAACCGCCTCAAAACCAGGCACCACTTCGGCAATGGCCGGAACGTCGGGTGCGACGCTACTGCGTTCCAGGCTCGCCACGCCGAGCGCGCGCAGCCGGCCCGACTGCGTGAACGGGAGCACTGCGGTAATCTGGTCAAAGCCGAGCGGCACGTGCCCCGCCATCAGGTCGTTGAGCAGGGGACCGGTGCCCTTGTAGGGCACATGAACCATTTGCGTTCCGGTCGCCTGCTGGAACAACTCACCGGTTAGGTGGGTCGAGCTGCCATTGCCCGAACTACCGTAACTCAGCCGGCCGGGGCTGGCCTTCAGCTGGGCGAGCAATTCCTGCAGCGTCTTCGGTCCGGACGGATGAACCACCAGCACGTTCGGAAAGGTCGCAATCAGCGCCACCGGGGTGAAGTCGCGCAGGTTGTCGTAGGGAATATTCGGATTAAGCGCCGGCGAAACGGCGTGGCTGGATGTGGTGCCAACAACGAAAATGTGGCCGTCGGGTGCGGCCTTGGCCACAAGGTCGGAGCCGATGGTGCCGCTCGCGCCGGCGCGATTCTCAATCACCACCGGCTGCCCCCAGGTTTCGGACAAGCGTTGCGCGACAAA
Organism: Bordetella parapertussis; assembly: GCA_945861875.1. GTDB lineage: Bacteria > Pseudomonadota > Gammaproteobacteria > Burkholderiales > SG8-39 > CAITSH01. Next base: position 3,057 of record CAMAWC010000025.1, on the reverse strand, counting down.
GCGCCCGAGCAGGTCGGTCGCCCCGCCCGGCGGAAACGGCACGATCCAGCGCACCGGCTTTGTCGGGTAGGGCGCCGGTTTGGCCGGCTGCGCTTGCGCAGTCGCGGCAAGCAGTGAACAACCGTAAAGAACGATTGCCATAAAGCGAAAAAAGCGTGCAGTCATATATCCTCTTTACCGCATTGGGGGGGCGCGCGTTTCGTCGTCAAGTCCGCGATGGAAACACGCTGTCTGCGCTGTTCGTTACGGATTTCAAAAGCGAATCGAGATTGACTTAGCAGTCAAGAAAAGTCAAGTGATGCACCCGAACATGCGCGGCGCCCGCGCCTGCGCTCCGCCCGGGTGCGGGCTAGCGCGTTGCGGTCCCGGCCGGGATTTTCTTTCGCGCCGCGCCGCCGCGCCCCGCGACCGGCTCGCGCAACAAATAGCGCACCACCATGTCGGCGGCGTGCTCAAGGCGCTGCTTCATGCGTTGCGGGGTCATCAGCCTGCGTCCGAAAATAGCTTCGAAGGTGTGCTGGTGGCTGACATAGTGCGCCGACAGCGAGGTGATGGAAATGTACAGGTCGACCGGGTCAATGTCGTCGCGAAAGACCCCCGCTGCGGCACCGCGCGCGAGTTGCTCGCGAATGGCGTCAAGCAGCGGGTTATACATGCGCGGGATGGTTTTCGAGGAGCGGATGTGGCGGCCCTTGTTGAGGTTCTCGCTTTGCAACAGGCGCAAAAATTCCGGGTGGCGCCCCCAGTTCTCCCCGGTGAAAAAGACCAATTTGCGCATCGCCCCGACCGGGTCGAGGTCGCGAATGCCGGCCTCTTCCTGGCGGGCGCGGATCGACTCGTAGGTGCGCTCGAGCACCGCGGTAAAGAGGCCTTCCTTGCTGCCAAAGTAATAATAAAGGACGTTTTTCTGGATGCCCGCGCGCACGGCGATCTCGTCCATGTGCGCGCCGTCATAGCCTTTTTCGGCGAACTCGATGGTGGCGGCGGCAAGAATGGTCTCGCGCGTTTTCAGCGAACTCACGCGCATGCGCGGAGTGGCACCGCCGGCGGTGGCAAGGCTGAATTCTCGATGCTCTGCTCGCAGCGCCTCTTGCTCGAGGGAACAGCGGGCTTTGCGTTTTGTCGGGGCGGCGGTGCGGCGCATGGGCGCGCGAGCCTACCCGGTCAGCCGCCCTTTTTGACCGGTGCGTCCGCGGCGAGGTGGGCATCGCGCGTGGCGTAGAGCGACGCATCGGCGTAGCCCATCGTCTCGGGCTTGCCGCGGCCGAGCATCACCTGGAAGTAGACCGGGGCAAGGCTGTCGTTGACGTAGCCGTGTATGACCCCCGGCGGGCAGGCGACGCACTCCCATTTGGACAGGCGCGTTTCGCGCCGGTTGCCCTGCTCGTCCTCTACGAACACCGTGAGCATGCCGTCGAGCACGAAAAACACTTCCTCGACTTCGTGGGTGTGGGCGGCGTTGCCCTGGCCCGGTTCGACATACATGATGGACAGCGTAAAGCCGCGCGCCGGGATCACCGTCGAGTCGTTGTGCTTGCCCGAACCACCGGCGCCGATGAAGCGGTGTTGCGCGCGCTTGAAGCCTTCGTGCTTGGCGTCCTCAAAGGCGTACCAGTCGGGTTTCTTTTCCTTAAAGCGGCCGGTAAACCGCGTCAACACCTCGTCAACGGGAAGGCCGACCAGTTCGGGGGGCAGGGGATGGCGGGCAGGGGACATCGGTTTCTCCTCAGGCAAGGCGGGCAAAATAATGTGCCCGAACATTAACGTTTATTGACCAGACAGTCAAACTTTCGCCGGCACGGTTCTGCCGGGCAATGCACCGGCATCGGTGCGGTGTCTTGACAGGCATTGACCCACTGGTCAAACTCGCTTCCGCCCGCACCCCGCCCGGCACACACGCACACAAGCACTGGAGAACACCTTGATCCGCCGCCCCCCGCACCTTCGCGCCGCAATCGTCTTGCGCCTTTTCGCCGCCGCCCTGGCAAGCCTCGCCGCACTGGCACAAGCCCCGCAGGCAATGGCGCAGGCCTGGCCGGCGAAACCGGTGCGGGTGGTCGTCACGCTGTCGCCCGGATCGACCTCGGACATCCTTGCGCGCGTGGTGTCCGAGCAAATGGGCAAGAGCCTAGGCCAGGCCTTCGTCGTCGAGAATCGGCCCGGCGCCGGCGGCAACATCGCGGGGGACTACGTTGCGCACCAGCCGGCCGACGGCTACACCATCATGCTCGCCACCATCAGCTCGCATGGCATCAACCCGGCGCTGTACGCCAGGATGCCCTACGACGCCTTGCGCGATTTCACCCCTATCATCGCCCTCGCCTCCAGCCCCAATGTCCTGATCGCCTCCAATGAAGTGCCCGCCAATTCGGTTCCCGAGCTCATCACCTGGCTGAAAAGCCAGCCGGCCGGGCAGGTCAACTACGCTTCGGCCGGTAACGGCACCTCGATGCACCTGTCGGGCGAATTGTTCAACAGCCTCGCCGGCGTGAAGACCGCACACATTCCGTACAAGGGCTCGCCCGAGGCGGTGACCGCGGTGATGAAAAATGAAGTGGCCATCATGTTCCCCAATGCCCCCAATGCGGTAAGCCTGGCCAAGAGCGGCAAGATAAAGCTGCTTGCCGTCACCACGCCCAAGCGCCTGTCATGGCTGCCCGACGTGCCCACCGTCGCCGAGGCGGGACTGCCCGGCTTTGATGTGGTGGCCTGGTTCGGTTTTATCGCGCCGGCGGGAACGCCCGCCGACATTGTCGCCAGGCTCAACGCCGAAGCGCAAAAGGCGCTCGCCATGCCCTCGGTGCGCGAAGCGCTCACCAAGCAGGGCTTCGAGGTGATGGGCGGCTCGTCGCAGGAATTCGGCCAGTTCATGCGCACCGAAATCGACAAGTGGACGCGCGTGGTCAATGGCGCCGGCCTGCCCAAACTCTGACCCGGACTCCCGCCCCCATGACCCTTTCTCGTCTCGAACCCTTCATCGACGGCGCGCGCGTTGCGCAGGCCGGCGCCACCATCACGCTGGTCTCGCCGGTGGACCTCAGCCCCGCGGCCGAGCTG
>CAMAWC010000024.1 GCA_945861875.1 Bordetella parapertussis | reverse complement strand
TTAAGTCCGTCATTCCCGCGAAGCTTGTCCTCGAATGCCTTAATCGGGGAGCGGGAATCCACCTTGACCTAAAGCGTGGATTCATTGAGTCAAAATGGATTCCCGCTTTCGCGGGAATGACGATTTATGGACTTAATCGGAGCTTCCCTTGAAGTAAATCGTGGACGCAGTGAGTCAATAAGTCAAAATGGGTTCCCGCTTGCGCGGGAACGACGGTATTTCCCTGTCACCAGGGTTCGGGCCTGCCCACCGCATAGCCTTGTACTCCCGACACGCCGAGGCGGGTGAGCACATCGATCGACTGTTCCTCCTCGATGCCCTGGGCAATAACGGCAATCTCCAGCGACTGCGCGATACGCACCAGCGAACTGACCAGAAAGCGCGCCTCTGCGCTTTTGAATAAATCGACGGTCAGGCTGGCCGACAGCTTGAGGTAATGGGGCAACAGGCTCTCCATGCGCTTCAGCGATTCGCCGCTGACCATGAAGTTATCCAGCGCAAACTGCGCACCGAGTGCGCGCACGCGCGCGGCAAAGACCAGCACCGCCTCGACGTTCTCGAGGAAGGCCGCCTCGGTTGTCTCGAACACCAGTCGCTTCGCCAGAGCGGGCGCGGCCGACAAGCGCGCAGCCAGATGGGCGAGGAAAGCCGTGTCACACAGCGATGCGCCGCAGATGTTCAGGGCGATGACGCCGGCAGCGCTGGCGCCGCCCTGCTCGCGTGTCAGGTGCTCGAGCGCAAGATCGAGCACCACGGCGTCCAGTCGCGGCCCCAGTTTATGCCGCAATGCCATCGGCACGAATAACCGGGCCGGCACCGTCTGGCCGGCCGATTCCTGCAGGCGCACATTGATCTCGGTGTGCAGCATGCGTTTTGCCGGCAGGCTGACCACCGTCTGGGCAAACAGGGTGAGCTGCCGTGCCGCGAGCGCCTGCTCGATCAAGCGCCGCCACTCGACCGAGCCGCGCGCGCTGGTGTCGGTATCGGTTTCTGTCAGCGGGACGATCTCAAGGGCGCTGCGGCCGTCGCGACCGGCGCGCGCCAGCGCCAGGTCGGCAGCGGCAAGAAGGCTGTGGAAACTCTGATCCAGATCGTCAAATTGCACCGCGCCCACCTGCACCATGGCGCTGCCCCCGGCACCGGCCTGCTCCAGCGCCGCCTGCAACTGGTGAAAAACACCGGACAGGGTCGCCGCGGCCCAGGCCGCATCGGTGCTGGTGAGCAAGGCGGCAAAGGTCGCGCCGTTCAGGCGTCCGCAGACAAAATCAGGCGGCTCACCGGCGGCGGACAATACCGCGGAAAAATGGCGCAGGAATTCATCGGTTTTCTGGAAGCCGTTTTTTTCGTTGAAGTCGGCGAGGCCGTGAATTTCGATCATCGCGAACACACCGAATTTTTCGATCGCCCCCGGTTCGAGAATCCGCTGAATTTGCAGGTCAAGGCCGCGCCGGTTGGGCAACCCGGTCAAGGCGTCGGTGAACGCTTCGCGGCGAAACTGTTCCGCCCGCGCCATCTCTTCGTCGATGACCAGACGGATTTTGCGTGACAGCTGGTTGAATGCCGCGACCACGCTTTTGAATTCGCGCGCCCAGGGTTTGATGGTGATGGTGCGGAATTTGCGCTCGCCTATGTCATGCGCCGCAGACTCGATCGCCGTCAAGGTGCGCAGCAACAGCACCAGCATGGCGCGCAATGCCACCAGCGCGACCAGATACAGCGCGAACAGCCAGGCCAGCGTTTCGATGCCGCTTTGCCACAGGTGGGCGTAGGCGAGCGCCGGACGGCTGAGCACCGTGACCCGGCCGATCTGCCGCCAGCCGGCGCTGATGAGCGCCTCTCCGCCCGGAGACTCGATCGGGAAGAGGCGCTGGAACCACTCGGGCACGTCCGGATCGGCCGGCTGCAGCTTGCGGTTGACAAGGACGGCCCCGCTGATGCCGATGATCTGGATGCGCTCGTATTGCCCGCGGTCGAACACCGGGTTGACGATGGTGGCAAGCAGCACCGTGTCGTCCGGATTGGCGGCCGAACCGATGGCCAGCGCGAGGGAGGTTGCCGTTTCCTCGGCGTGTGCGCCCAGTTGGTGCTCCAGGTAGTCGCGCGTGCCCGATACCGACATGTAGCCGACGCCGGCGAGCAATACGGCGAACAGCCCCGAGACCGCCAACAGCAGGTAATAGCCCAGTTTCATTTGCTTCTCCTGATCAGGTTCACAGCCTTGCCTCGCGTTCCAGGCGCCCGATCACGCTCTGCCAGGCGCGTATCGTCGATGCACTGCCCTTATAGTTGCCCTTCACCATCACCACATCGTCGTCGTTGAAACTGTAGACCGGGACAAGGTCGGCGCGTGCGGAGGCCGGGAGCACCCGGGCGTCAAGGTTGTCAAGGATCAGCGGCTCACCACCCGGACTGGCGTAATAGGCGAGCACCATGTGCGGCTGGTTGACCTTGCCCGCCCTGACGTAGGTGATGCGCAGGCGCTCGATCGGGACGCCCAGTTCCTTGAGCATAAAGTACTTGGCGATGGCGAAATCCTCGCAATCGCCGCCATGGCTGGCCATGGTCTCGGCCGGCGTTGCCCAGTAATCGACCTGCCCCCAGTGCACCTGGTCGTCGTACCAGGGTACGGTGTTGATGTAGTCATTTACCGATCGTAACTGCGCGTTTTCGGAGGCGGGCTGTGGTGATTTGGCCTTGCTCGCCTGCTGCAGAACGGCGAAATTGACCCAGGCGGCAAGGCGCTGGCGCGCCTGCTCGCTAAAGCGCCCGACCATGCTGGCAATGAGTCCGGGCGTGACGGTGGCGGTGAAACCCAGCTGGCTTGCGGCAGCGCACAGTCCGGAGCCGAAAACCAGGGCAAAGGCCAGCGCGCACAGCATTGCCCGTGCGCCTCGCACCGATGAAAACCCGCTATGTTCATACTGCATCGCCCGAATTCCTGCCCGTCCAAGTTCAGGTTTGAGCTTACCATCGACTTTCGGGTAAGAATCGCCGATTGGGCGCGTTTATGCCGTCCTGTTCGCGCGGCGCTGCCAGTGCGGACCAAAGCAATCGCGGCTATCATCGCCCCACATGCCCAAGCTAAGCATCAGCCCCGGGGAACGCGGCGGCAAAACCGAGGTGCTCGTCCACGGCGCCTGGACGTTTGCGTCGCTGGCCGCGCGCGAAACCGAGCTCGAACGCACGGTCCATGCCTTTGGCGCCACCGGGCGGAGCGGGCTTGCCTGGAACCTGGCCGGGCTCACCGAACTCGATGATGTCGGCGCCCTCTGGCTGGTGCGCAAGGCGGGTGATGCGGGCATGCGCGCCGTGCCGCCGCAATTTGACATCATCCTCGCACAGGCGCAGCGCGCCCTTGCCGTTGCCCATCGCAAGCGGCTGCAGCCGGACCTGCTCTATCCGCTTGTGCTGCTGGGCAATGCCGCGCTGCATGTGCTTGACCACCTGCGTTTTGGCATCGGCTTGCTCGGCCAGATCGTGCTGGACATCGCGCACACGATTCGCTGGCCGCGCGAATTTCCCTTGCGCGAGATATCGGCCAACATCTTTCGCTCCGGGGTGACCGCCCTGCCGGTCACCATGCTGGTCGGATTCCTCGTCGGCGTGGTGCTGACCTACCTGTCGGCGCTGCAGCTCAAAAGCTATGGCGCCGACCTGCTGGTCATCAATATCGTTTCGGTCGGCGTGGCGCGCGAACTGGGGCCCATGCTCGCCTCCATCATCGCCGCCGGCCGTTCCGGCTCGACCATGACGGCGCAGCTTGGCGTGATGCGCGTAACCGAGGAAATCGAAGCCCTGCAGGTGATGGGCATATCGGTCACCGAACGGCTGGTCCTGCCCAAGCTCATCGGCCTCGCGCTGGCCATGCCACTGGTGAGTTTTGCCACCGACGTGGCGGCCCTTGCCGGCGGCATGCTGGCGGCAAGGGTGGTGCTGGGCATCCAGTTTGGCGCCTTTCTCGAGGCCCTGCCGCGCGTGCTCGATGTGGCGCATTTCTGGATAGGCATAGGCAAATCCATGGTGTTCGGCTTTGCCGTGGCCTTTGTCGCCTGCCACTACGGCCTGCGCATCCGCCCCAATACCGAAAGCCTCGGCGCCGGGGTGACCCAGTCGGTTGTCGCGGCGATCACCGCGGTCATCATGCTCGACGCCATTTTCGCGATTTTGCTGAGGAACATTCCGTGAGTCTGGGACTAAGTGAACCCGCGGTCGAGGGCACGCTCGAAACACCCGAACTGGTCATAGACATCCGCGGCCTGCGCAATGAAGTGGCCGGAGCGGTGTTGCACCAGAACCTTGATTTTGCCGTGCGCCGCGACGAGGTCATGACCCTGGTCGGCGGCTCGGGCAGCGGCAAGACGCAGCTCTTGCGCGTCATCATCGGCCTGAAAAAGCCGGCCGCCGGCACGGTGCACGTGATGGGCGTATCGCTCACCAGCGGCGACATGCGCCAGGCACGCGCGGCGCGCCAGCGCATGGGCATGCTGTTCCAGAACGGTGCCCTCTACAGCGCCTTCAACGTCTTTGACAACATCGCCTTCCCACTGCGCGAGCGCGGCGGCCTGGACGAAGAGATCATACGCGCGGTGGTGTTCACCAAGCTCGAACAGGTGGAACTCGAACCGCACCACGCAGCGCTGTTGCCGGCCAATCTTTCCGGCGGCATGGTCAAGCGTGTTGCCCTGGCGCGGGCGCTGGCACTCTCGCCCGACCTGTTGATACTCGATGAGCCGACCGCCGGCCTCGATCCGGACCGCTCCGAATCATTCGTGCGCCTGATCAAGATGCTGCGCACGCAACACCGCTTTGCCGTGCTGATGGTCACCCACGACCTGGACACGCTTTTCGACCTTTCCGACCGCATCGCCGTTCTGGCGGATCAACATATAATCGCCTGTGGGCCGCTGGCCGAGGTTCGGCGGCTGCCGCACCGCTTTGTACAGAACTTTTTCGGGGGGGACCGCGCGCTGCGCGCTTTTGACGGCGTGGCCATCGTCTGATCATGGAAAACCGCTCGTTCGCACTTGCCACGGGTTTGTTTCTTGTCGGGCTCATTCTTGCCGCCATCGGCGTGGGCTACTGGCTGGGCGGTTCCTCGCTCGAGCGCACCACTTATCGCGTCATCGCCACCAAGCCGGTCACCGGCCTCAACCTGCAGGGCCTGGTGCGCTACCGCGGCATCAGCGTCGGGCGCGTCATCGGCCTCGAGCTCGATGGCAAGGACCCGCGCCGCATCCTCATTGACATCGAGGTCAACGACGGCATTCCGCTGACGCGCGGCACCTATGCCCAGCTCGGCCAGGAGGGCATCACCGGCATCGCCTACGTGCACCTGCTGGACGACCTGAACGATGCCGCGCCGCTCCCCGTCAGCGCGGACGGCATCGGCGAGATCGCCATGCGCAGCTCGGCCCTCGATGACATTTTCGAAACCGTGGCGGCGCTGGGCAAGGATGCGCGCACGCTGGTGAGCAGCATGAATGGCGTGCTCAATAGCGAAAACCAGGCGCAGATTGCCGCCACCCTCGCCTCGCTCGCCCGCACCAGCGCCGGCATGGAAACCGTGGCGAAACAACTTCCGGCGGCCATCGCCAGGGTCGAGCGCAATCTTGACGAAATGCTCTCGGCCGAAAACCAGAAACTGGCGCGCGGCGCGCTGCAAGGCATCAACGACACCGCGCGCGAACTGCCGGCCGTCGCCAAGGGCATGCAGCAGGCCATCGACGACGCGCGCCGGATGATCGGACAGGTCAACCAGCTGTCGGGCGAGGCGCAGGCGGCCACCGGCAGGCTGCGCAGCGACACGCTGCCGCGGGTCAACACCCTGGCCGAGGCTATGGAGCGCAGCGCCGATCGCATCGGTCGCCTCGCGACAGAGCTCGAACGCCGCCCGGCGAGCGTGGTATGGGGCCGCCCCGTCGGCCGCCCCGGTCCGGGCGAGCCCGGTTTCCAATGAGAACCCTCGTTAGAGCGGCCCTGACATGAAACTTGCTCGCCTTAGCCATGCAGTACTCGCGACACTGCTGCTCGCAGCCTGTGCCGCGCCCGGCGGATCGGATGTGCCGGTCCGCGTCTACGACCTCGGACTCAGCGAGCCCGCCGCCCGGACGGTCGGCGCGCGCCTCGGCCAGGTGCGCGCCACCGCGCCCCTGGACAGCACCGACATGCAGTACCGCCTCGCCTACCGCGATGCCGCCGAGTTGTTGTCCTTTTCGCAAAGCCGCTGGGCCGCCACGCCGGCCGAACTGGTGCGCAAGCGCTTTGTGCGTTCGGTCGAACCCGCAGCCGGCGCGCGTTGCACACTCGACATCGAGGTGAATGAATTTTCCCAGGTGTTTTCGGCGCGCGACAGCAGCGAAGCCCTGGTCGAATTGCGCCTGGTGCTCTCCGACGCCGCCGGACGCCTTGCCGGACACACCGTGCGGGTGAGCCTGCCGGGCGCGGGCGCGGACGCCGCACACGGTGTTGCCCTGATGGCGCGCGCCACCGACGAATCCATCAGCCGCAGCGCGGCCTGGGTGGGACAACAGGGCGCCTGCAAGGCGTGATAGGCAGATCCTGAACGCATCCGGTTGCAGTTGCCATGCTTGAAGCGCTGGACCTCGAATGCGTGCGTGGCGAACGCCGGCTGTTCAGCGGCCTGTCGTTCACCGTGTCATCCGGACAACTGGTGCACTTGTCGGGCGAGAACGGCAGCGGCAAGACCAGCCTGATGCGCATCCTGTGCGGCCTGCACACGCCCTACAACGGCAGCGTGCGCTGGAAGGGCCGGCCCATCGCCTCCCTTGACGAGGACTACCACCGCGACCTCGTCTACGTCGGCCACCTCAACGGCATCAAGGACGAATTGACGCCGCTGGAGAACCTGGCCATCGCCACCACGCTGTCCGGCATCAGCGCCGACGCCGACCGCCGTTTGGATGCCCTGTCCGCTTTCGGCGTGGCCGCGTGTGCCGACCTGCCGGTGCGCTACCTGTCTCAAGGCCAGCGCCGCCGCGTCGCCCTCTCCCGCCTCGCCCTCGCCGATGACCGGCCGCTGTGGATCCTCGATGAACCGTTCAACGCGCTCGATAGCGCCGCCGTGGCGCAATTGCGCCAATTGCTATCGGCGCATGTCGGTGGCGGCGGCATGGTGGTGCTGACCACCCACCTTGACCTCGCCGTCGAGGGGGTCGAGACGCAAGGCCTCAACCTCGACCTGCACGGGAGTGCGGCTTGATACGCACTTTCAGCTGCGTGTTTCGCCGCGACCTCGCGCTGGCGCTGCGGCGCAAGAGCGAGGCGCTCAATACCCTGGTGTTTTTTGTCATTGTCACCAGCCTGTTTCCGCTGGGCGTGGGTGCCGAGCCCAACCTGCTGCGCGAAATCGCCCCCGGCATCCTCTGGGTGGCGGCGCTGCTGGCCGCCCTGCTCTCGCTTGGCCGCCTGTTTGAACCGGATTTTGCCGACGGTACGCTCGAGCAGATGGCCTTGATCGGCGAACCGCTGCCGGTCATTGTGCTGGCCAAGATCGCCGCCCACTGGGTGATGACCGGCCTGCCGCTCACCCTGCTCGCGCCGGTGATTGCGCTGCAGTTCGACCTGCGCGCCGAACTCATCGGCCTGCTGTTCCTGACCCTGCTCGTTGGCACGCCGGTGCTGAGCCTGCTCGGCGCCATTGCCGCGGCGCTGACCCTCGGGCTGCGCGGCGGCGGCGTGCTCTCGGCGCTGCTGGTGCTGCCGCTCTACATTCCCCTGCTAATATTCGGCGCCGGTGCCGCCGGTGCCGCCGGCGCGGGCCTGGGCGGTGAATCGCATCTGTTGTTGCTGGGGGCGTTTTTGCTCATTTCCGCGGCAATCTCACCCTGGGCCACGGCCAGCGCCTTGCATATCGCACTCGATTAGGAAAATAGGAACGTGGAGGCTCTGCATAAGTCTCTAATTCGTCGTTCCCGCGAAAGCGGGAACCCATTTTGACCCTCTGTCTCGACGCTGCAGGTCAAGGTGGATTCCCGCTCCCCGATTAAGGCATTCGAGGACAAGCTTCGCGGGAATGACGGGCTTATTCAGAATCTCCGTAAGACTTAAAGAGGAACTCCGGGCATGACCAGACACTCGAACACTGATGACAAGGCCGCACCTTCGATGAATCCGGCAATCCACTGGTTCAGGTTCGCCGCGCCGCAAACCTTTTACGTCCTCGCCGGCAGGCTGGCGCCGTGGTTTGGCTGGCTTGCCGCGCTGCTGTGCGTCGCCGGCCTGTATGTGGGCCTGTTCCTCGCCCCCACCGACGCGCAGCAGGGCGATGCCTATCGCATTATCTATATTCATGTCGCAGCGGCCTGGATGTCGATGTTCCTTTACCTGGTGATGGCCGGCTGGGCCGCCGTCGGCCTGGTGCTCAACACCCGGCTGTCCTCGATGATGGCCACGGCGCTGGCCCCCACCGGTGCGATGTTCACCTTTGTCGCGCTGTGGACCGGTGCGCTGTGGGGCAAGCCCACCTGGGGCGCCTGGTGGGTGTGGGATGCGCGCCTCACCTCCGAATTGATCCTGTTGTTCCTGTATTTCGGCTTCATGGCGTTGCAGGCGGCCATCGATGATCCGCGCCGCGCCGATCGCGCCGGTGCCATCCTTGCCCTGGTCGGTGTCATCAACGTGCCGATCATTTATTACTCGGTGCAGTGGTGGAACACCCTGCACCAGGGCTCCTCGATAAGCATGAAAAGCGCGCCGTCGATGGCGATGATCATGTTTGTCGGCATGATCCTGATGGCCTTGTCGTTCTGGATGTACAGCATCGCCATGGCGTTGGTGCGCGTGCGCGCCATCATCCTCGAGCGCGAGCGCAATACCGACTGGGTCGCGGAATTCGTCGGCGGGAAGACCGGGGCGGCGGCATGAACTGGGCGAGCTGGAGTGATTTTTTTGCCATGGGCGGCTACGCCACTTATGTATGGGGTTCTTATGCCGTGACTTTCGTCATAATTGCCGCCGAAATAGTGCTGGTGCGCCGGCGCGGACGCAGCGCACGCGATAAAATAGCGCGTTCCGCCAATCGCAACGTCAAACGCAGCCCATGACAATGAAACCCCGTCACAAACGCTTCATCCTGGTTGCCGCCGGTGTCGCCGCGCTGGCCGGGGCGGCAGGGTTGGTACTGAGCGCCTTCCAGCAAAACCTGGTGTTCTTTTTCACCCCAACCCAGGTCGCCGCCAACGAAGCGCCCACCGGGCGCAGTTTTCGCGTCGGCGGCCTGGTCGAAATGGGCAGCGTAAAGCGCAAGCCGGACGGCGTTACGGTGCAATTCGTTGTCACCGACACGGTCAAAACGGTGGCGGTCGAGTACCGCGGCCCCCTGCCCGACCTGTTCCGTGAAGGCAAGGGCGTGGTCACCCAGGGGAAACTCGGCCCCGACGGGCTGTTTCGCGCGGATGAAGTGCTGGCCAAACACGATGAGAATTACATGCCGCCGGAGGCGAAGCACGCCCTCGACCAGGCGGGCAAGGCGGAGAAGACACTGGTCAGGTAAGTTCGAGACGAAAGCTTGAAAACTGTCATTCCGAAACCGCAGGTTGAGGAATCTGCTTCTTGTGATTTTCGTTTGCACAGGTTTGCACCAAACAGCAGATTCCTCGCTTTGCTCGGAATGACACGGACTTTTAGGGTTTTAAAGTTGGCAGCAGACTGAAATCGGCTTTTTTGGCGATCATCCCAATCACGCGATATTCTTGAGGCGACAAGCATGATTCCCGAACTTGGACACTTTGCGCTGATTCTGGCGCTGTGCGTGGCGGCGGTGCAGGCCACGGTGCCGCTCATCGGTGCGTCCACCGGGCGCACGGCATGGATTGCCCTGGCGCGTCCGGCGGCAGGCGCCCAGGGCTTGCTCGTTGTCATCGCCTTTGGCTGCCTTGCCTATGCGTTTCTCACCAATGATTTTTCCGTCCGCTACGTCGCCGAGCACTCCAACACCAAGCTGCCCGCGGCCTACCGCTTTGCCGGGGTCTGGGGCGGGCATGAGGGCTCGATGCTGCTCTGGGCGCTGATGCTGTGCGGCTGGTCGGTTGCCGTGGCGATGTTCAGCAATCACCTGCCCGACCGCATGGTGGCGCGGGTTCTCGCCGTCATGGGCATGGTCAGCGTCGGCTTTCACGTCTTCATGCTGTTTGCCTCGAATCCGTTCGAGCGCCTGTTCCCCGCCGCCGCCGACGGGCGCGACCTCAACCCGCTGCTGCAGGACCCGGGCATGGTCATCCACCCGCCCATGCTTTATATGGGCTATGTCGGGTTTTCCGTGGCGTTCGCCTTTGCCATCGCGGCACTCATACAAGGCCGGCTCGATGCCACCTGGGCGCGCTGGTCGCGCCCCTGGACCATCGCCGCATGGTCATTCCTGACCCTGGGCATTGCCCTTGGCAGCGGCTGGGCCTATTACGAACTGGGCTGGGGCGGCTGGTGGTTCTGGGACCCGGTGGAAAACGCCTCCTTCATGCCCTGGCTGGTCGGCACCGCGCTGCTGCACTCCCTGCCGATCGCCGAAAAGCGCGGCGGCTTCAAGGCCTGGGTGGCCTTGCTGGCGATTGCCGCGTTCTCGCTCAGCCTGCTCGGCACCTTTCTCGTACGCTCGGGCGTGCTCACCTCGGTGCACGCCTTTGCGACCGACCCGACGCGCGGCATTTTCATTCTTGTGCTGCTCACGCTTGTTGTCGGCGGATCCTTGCTGCTGTTTGCGCTGCGCGCCCACAAGATCGGCATCGGCGAGGGCTTTGAGACGGTGTCGCGCGAGTCCATGCTGCTGGCCAACAACGTGTTGCTTTCGGTCGCCACCGCCGCGGTCATGCTCGGAACGCTCTACCCGCTTGCGCTCGATGCCCTCAACCTGGGCAAGATTTCCGTCGGCGCCCCCTACTTCGAAGCGGTGTTCGTGCCGCTGATGGCGCCGGCCATATTCCTCATGGGCATAGGCCCCATGGCCAAGTGGAAGCGCGACAGCATGCGCGAGATCGCCTTCAGGCTGCGCTGGGCCGCGGTCGGCGCGCTGCTGCTCGCCGTTGCCGTGCCAGTGCTGATGGGGCACTGGAGTGCGCTGGTGTTCCTGGGCCTGTTGCTCGCCTTCTGGGTGGTGATCACGACCCTCGAGGGCGTGCGCGCACGCGTGACCGGCGCCGGTGGCGGCAATCTCGCCAAGGGCTTTGCCGCCGTGCCGCCCTCCTACTACGGCATGGTGCTGGCGCACATCGGTGTAGCCGTGTTCATCCTCGGGGTGACCATTTCACGCGGCTATGAAACCGAGTCGGATGTGAAAATGACCATAGGCGACACGACGGAGCTCGCCGGCTTCACCTTCAAGCTCGCCGCGATCAAGGACGTCACCGGGCCCAACTACGTGGCCGCGCGCGGCAGCGTGGAAGTGCTCAAGGGCGGCTCGCCCGTCACGCTGCTCGAACCGGAAAAGCGCCTCTATACCGTGCAGAACATGCCGATGACCGAGGCGGCGATTGATGCCGGCCTCTGGCGCCACTTGTATGTTTCCCTTGGCGAGGAAGTCGGTGCGCGCGCCTGGACGCTGCGCATTTACCACAAGCCGCTGATCAGCTGGATCTGGGCCGGCTGCCTGTTGATGGCGCTGGGTGGCGGACTCGCCGCACTTGACCGCCGCTACCGTGTCGGCGCGCGCAACGCCTCGGCCAATACCGCCGGCCCGGCACAGTCGGCCTCAGCCTGACGGACGCAAAGAGCAGGCCATGATAAAAACACGTTTCCTCGTCCCGCTGGTCTTGTTCGTGCTGCTGCTCGCGCTGCTGGGCATCGGCCTCAAGCTCAACCCGCGCGAAGTACCCTCGCCGCTCATCGGCAAGCCGGCACCGCAGTTCGAACTGCCGGTGCTCGACACCTCCGGCGCGACCAAGGTCTTCGGCCACAAGGACATGCTGGGCAAGGTCTGGATGGTCAATGTCTGGGCTTCCTGGTGCGTGTCCTGCCGCGAGGAGCATCCGCTGCTGGTTGAGTTCGCCAAGCGCGGCGTGGTGCCGATACTCGGGCTTAATTACAAGGACGAGCGCAAGGACGGCCTGCGCTGGCTGGCGCAGTTCGGCAATCCTTACACCCTGTCGGTGTACGACTATGAAGGCCGCCTGGGCATCGACTACGGCGTCTACGGCGTGCCCGAAACCTTTGTCATCGACAAGCACGGCATCATCCGCTACAAGCAGATCGGCGTGCTGACGCCGGAAATCCTGGAAAAGAAAATCCTGCCGCTGTTGAAGGAACTCCAAGCCAATGCGTAAGTCCATGTTCGTCCTGCTGGCGCTTATGCTGCTTGCCGCCGCCGGCGTCACGCACGCGAGTGACGCCGTACCGACCGCCGCCAATCCCGCGCTGGAAAAACGCGTGATGGCCTTGTCCGAAGAACTGCGCTGCCTCGTCTGCCAGAACCAGACCATCGCCGAATCGCACGCCGGCCTCGCCGTCGACCTGAAAAACCAGATCCGCGAGCAAATGTCCGCCGGCAAAAGCGACCAGGCCATCCTCGATTACATGGTCGCGCGCTACGGCGACTTCGTGCTGTACCGGCCGCCGGTAAAGGCCACCACGGTGCTGCTGTGGTTCGGCCCCTTTGCCCTGCTCGCCGGCGCGCTCGGTTTTCTTTTGTACAACATCAGGCGCCGCCGTACCATGCAGCTGCAAAAAAACAACGAACTGACCGAGAACGAACGCGCGCGCGCGCAGCGGCTCATCAATGACGGCACCGCAGGGGGAAACCGATGAGCGCGTTCGTCGCCCTGTGTGCGTTGCTGGTGGCCATTGCACTGGCCTTTTTGCTCACGCCGCTGGTCAGGCGCCGCGCGCCGGTAGCGGCCGAAGCGCCCGGCACGGTGCGCAATGCCACCGTCTACCGCGAGCAGCTGGCCGAACTGGACGCCGACCTGGCGCGCGGCAGCATAGACCAGGCGCAGTGGGCCGTTTCGCGCAGCGCCATCGAGCGGCGCGCCCTGGACGAAGCCGAAGAGGAAAACAGTCCGGCCCTTCCCGCGACGACGCCACCGCGCCGCGCCGTTGTCAGCGCCGCCCTTGTCGGCGTGGTTGTACCGGTTGCCGCAGTGGCCATCTACCTGCTGCTAGGTACGCCGCAGGCGCTGTCGCCCCAAGCCATGCACGGCCCGCAGCCATCGGCTTCCTCCGAACAGATCGAAGCGATGGTGCAAAAGCTGGCAGATCGCATGAAAACCACCCCCGAGGATACCGAAGGCTGGATCATGCTCGGCCGCTCCTACGCCGCAATGGGTCGCTTTGCCGAATCGGCCGGCGCCTTTGCCAAGGCCGCTGCGCAGCGCCCCAACGACGCCCGCCTGCTCGCCGATTACGCCGACGCGCTGGGCATGGCCAACGGCCGTAACCTCGAGGGCGAACCGGCGGCCCTGGTCGCGCGCGCCCTCAAGGCCGACCCGAAAAACATCAAGGCACTCACCCTCGCCGGGACCATCGCCTACCAGAAAGGCGAATTCGCCAAGGCGGTGCAGCTGTGGCAGGCGATTCTTCCCCAGGTGCAGGATGACGCGGAATTCACCAAATCAATAAATGGCATCATCGCCGATGCGCAGGACAAACTCGGCAGCAAAGCCGGGCCAAAGGGTGCTGCAGCCGTGGCAAAGAGCGATTCCGCGGCAGCGCCGGCCAAAGGCCCCGCAGCGAACACCGGAGCCGCGCTGCTGCAGGGTACGGTCAGCCTGTCGCCGGCGCTCAAGGCAAAAGCCTCGCCGGATGACACCGTGTTCATATTTGCCCGCGCCGCATCCGGGCCGCGCATGCCGCTGGCCATCATGCGCAGCACCGTCAAGGAATTGCCGGTCAAGTTCTCCCTCGACGATTCGAGCGCAATGAGCCCGGCGATGAAACTGTCGGCCTTTGACCAGGTGGTGGTGGTGGCGCGCATTTCCAGGTCCGGCACCCCCACTGCGCAAAAAGGCGATCTCGAAGGCATGACCGCGGTGATCGCCCCGCGCGGGACCGGCATCAAGCTGGAGATCAACGGCGCGATCGAATAAGCCCCCGGCCTGGCGCAGCGCAAGGCGGTCCGCAGGCAGTGGCATGAACAAGTTTTTTACCCGGAGATCTGATGTCATGAGAACCTTCATTACAAGCCTTGCAGTGCTCGTACTGGCCGCCTGCGCCGTGCCCGCCACCTTCACCCACACGCACAAGGGCGCGGACGTCGGCCCGCTCAATTACCAGGGTCGCAAAGTCGCCGCCGTGGTCATCGGCACCGGCGTGACCGAGAACCGGCGTGTGCGGGCCGAAGACGTGCTCGCCAAGACGCTGACCGACCGCGGCATGCAGGGCGTCGCCGGCCACACCATCATTCCGCTCGCCAACAGCGCGCCGATGACGCGCGAACGCGCCATCGCATTGCTGCAACAAGCCGGTGTCGCCGGCGTGGTCCTGCTGCAACTGGTCGACACGGAAAAGAAGACAGTACAAACCCAGTGGGCCAGCACCGAATTCCAGGGAACGCTGATGCAGCGCGACATGTACGGACCGATAGGCATGCAAGGCAACACCTTCGACCGCAACATCACCACCATCACCATAGACACCACGCTCTACCGCCTCGACCCGGTCGCCCTGCTCTGGTCCGGCCAGAGCGAATCGGTCAATCCCGGCGACATTGATGCCTTCATCCCGCGGTTCGCCTCCAGCATCGCCGACGAATTACGCCGCGAAGGCCTGCTGAAGTAAGGGCATCCGGCATTGTTCGGCTTGCGCACGCCGCCCGCGGCGGGCAAGACCATTCACAATCCGGCTATCGCCCGACTGCTATGCCCCGACGCCCCATCGGGCACGGGCTCGCGCACCAGGTCAATGCCAACCAATGCGCGCATCGACGCCGACTCCTACAGCGGGCGAAAGAACGTGGCCGATTGATCGCTTACGGTTGCTCTGCTCAAGAGGATGCCGCGCATCATTGGATTAGGGTGTAGACTGATACTCAGTCTCAATCGTATTTCGTGGCAGAGAGACCTCCGGGAGCAGGGTTTTCCGTCCCGGGTCAGGTTTTCCGTCCCGGGCCAGCTGCGCAAGTCAAAGAGAGTCCCCGTTGTCGTTGTTTCCCCGGCGCAGCCTATCCCCTGCAGGCATGCCGTTGTTTTGCCCGACACCCATGGCAAAGCTGCCATCGGTGGCCGGGGCACGCGGGTGTGCGGCTTATTGCGCGGGTCACTTTCACTTTTGTCGTCATTAACCGGATGCTACTGTTCAAGGATAGACAATCATGCTGAATAAATTCCAAATTACCGAGGTCGAATTGGCCCAGGTGCGCGAGGTCGGGCACCTGCTCGAGAACTCTCTTGAGGAGATCGTGGCCGACTTCTACGCATGGCTCGAACCGCGGGAGGAGTACCGCATCTTCTTTGGTGGCAACACGAAAATGCTCGATCGCGTAATGGCATCGCAGGTGGCAAACTGGCGCACCTTCTTTACGTGCAAACTGGACGAGACCTACTTCGCCTCGCGCCGTCATATCGGGGCGGTGCACGCGCACATCAACCTGCCCAACGATATCTACTACGCCGGAATGTGCGTTTCGCTGCAATCAATACTGCGTCATTTGCGGACGCTCAAAACGCAGCCGCCCGAGCGCGAAAAGCTCGAGTCGGCGGTGATCAGGCTGGTGTTCTTCGACACTTATCTTGTCGCCGAAGAGATTTCGCGCATTCAAAAGGAAAAGCTGAACGCCAGCAACAAGGCGATGCATGCGCTCTCAACGCCGGTGCTGCCGGTGTGGGATGGGGTCCTGCTGCTGCCCCTGATGGGAGTAATCGACTCGGCGCGCTCGCAGGAAATCATGAACAAGGTCCTGACGAAGATCAGCGAGAACAGCGCGCACATATTCGTACTCGACATCAGCGGCGTCAGCCTCGTTGACACGGCGGTAGCCAATCAGCTTATCCGGGTCGCCAAGGCCACCGGGCTGATGGGCTGTCAGTCGATCATTTCGGGCATATCGCCCTCCATCGCCCGCACGCTGGTCGAACTGGGTACCGAACTGGGCAGCATAAAGACCACGGCCACGCTGCGCGACGCGCTTGATCTGGCGCTAAAGGAGATCGGTGTCGCGCGTGCCAGGCCGATGAACATTACGCCATTGGCGCACTGAGGACGGGCGAGCGAATCGAACAAACGCGCAAGCGCCCTTTTCCATGTCCAGCGAACTGGCATACACGACGACCTCGACGCTGGTGAGTGGCTGCCTGGTGGTGACCCTGCCGCAGGAGATCGCCGACAGCCTGGCAGCGTTGCAGGATTATGTGCTCGAGCGGGTCAGGGCCACCGGCGTACGCCGGGTGGTGTTCGAGTTCGCGGCGGTGCAGATCATCGATCGAACCGAGTTTGCCGGACTGCGCGCCCTCTCGAAAATGACCAACTTGCTCGGAGCGCGCACGGTGCTGGTGGGCCTGTCCCCGGGGATAGTGGCGTGGATGCTGACCAGCGATATTGACACCGGCGGGCTCGAATTCCTGCGCGACCTGAACCAGGCGCTGGGCCAATCGGGCGCAAGCCAAGGGCGCGGGCCGCAGTGACCGAAGCCAGCCACGACGCTGTGATCTACCGGATTGGCGACGAGGCCGATGTCACGCGAACGGCGCTCGAGGTCACGCGACTTGCGTTGCTGCGCGAGGCGAGCGAGATCGACCGCGCCCTCATTGCCACCATTGTCTCCGAGCTCGCGGCCAACCTGTACAGGTACGCCGGTCGCGGGGTGATCCGCGTGTGCCGGCACGACCAGCAAGGATGCGTCGATATCGATGTCCTGGCGACCGACAATGGCCCGGGTATTGCCGACATCGATCGCGCCATGAGCGATCATTTCAGCACCGGCGGCACGCTCGGGCTAGGGCTGCCCGGTGTGCGTCGCATGGCCGATCACTTCTGGTTGCGCTCCTCAGCGCATCAGGGCACACAGGTATGCGCGCGCAAGCGGATCGTCGGCACGCCGCTGCGCCCCGGCATGGCGCCTGCGCCGGCGGCCTTCGCAGCAGCGGGCATCCCGGAGCAGGTCAAAGTGCCCGCGCCGCAGACGCCCCAGCCTTGGGAATCGGGCGTGAGCCTGCGACCTTGCCAAAGTTTTCTCGTCTCCGGCGACCGCACCCTCTGCCTGCCGCTCGAGCAGGGCGTACTGTTCGGGATCATTGACGCATCCGGGCACGGGCCGTACGCCGATGCGATTGCCGCGCAACTCGAACGGCTGTTTATGGAAAAGGGCACCCCCTACCTCGAACAGCTTATGCATTGCTTTGCCGACGCGCTAAAGGGCAGTATCGGCGCAGCGGCGGGGCTCGTCTACCTCAACTGCACGACCGGGTCGTTCAGCTACCTTGGCTTGGGTAATACGCGCATCCTGCAGATGCACTCAAGTCGGCAGACGGGCTCAAAATCCTGGCACGGAGTTTCGCGCGAAGGCGTGCTGGGTATCTCCGTGCGCAGGTCCCCGCCCCCGCTACAGACGCGGCACTTGCAGCGTGGCGACTTGCTGCTGCTCTCGACCGACGGCATCCCGGAGAGAGGTTGCGCCGCGCTGGTACAGACCTTGTGGACGCAGTCTGTCGATGACATTGCCACGGCGGTGGTGCGCACCCTTGGCAGATCCCACGACGATGCTTCATGCCTCGTGGTGCGGTGGTTGGGATGATTGCGCTCGGCGCGATGGCCCTGTCGCAACTGGCGGACGTGTTCGAAGCACGCCGCCGCGCCCTGGAGCTCGTACGCGCGCTTGGCGGCTCGCCCGAGCGGGCTGCGCAGTTCGCCTGCGAGGTATCCGATTGCGGCCGCTGGTTCTTGCGCTACGGTCGCGCACCGGCTGTGCATGTGCGCATCGAGAGCGACAGGCTCGCGGCGCTATTGGTGCTCGAGTTCTCGGCGGCCGAGTTCTCAGGGGCCCGGTTCAACGCTTTCAATGCGCCCGCCCCCGTCGCATTCGCGGCACAGCACGGCGGCAATACGAATGTCACGCTGCACTGCCCGGTGCCGGTGGCGGTGTGGCGGCCCGAGCAACTCGCCGCATTGCGCGAGTTGCTCAATCGGCAGACCCGGGAGCAGCTGACGGACAGCCTGTACCTGAAGAACAGCGCTCTTGTCGAAGCCATGGCTTCAGTCGAGGCCATGGCCCGCGAAAGGGGGCAATTTTTCGCCAACATGAGCCACGAGATCCGCACGCCGATGAACGCGATCATTGGTTTGTCGGGGCTGTGCCTGCAAACCGAACTGGGCGACAAGCAGCGCGACTACGTCACCGGGGTGAACCGGTCGGCACGCGCCCTGCTCCTGATCATCAACGACATTCTTGACTTCTCCAAGATAGATCTGAGCAAGCTGGAGTTGGAGCAGGCGCACTTCCGCTTGCAATCGAGTATTGAGCAGATCGAAAGTACCACGGGCCATCTGGCGCGCGAGAAAGATCTGCACTTTGAGTGCAGCATTGCCGCTGAGGTGCCGCCGTTTTTGGTGGGGGATGCGCTGCGCCTGGGGCAGGTGCTGCTCAACCTGACGAGCAATGCGGTGAAGTTCACAGAGCGCGGCAGGGTCAGTGTGGAAGTGCTGCTGCATGAACCCGCTGGGCAACCGGTGCCGGCGGTGGCAGAGGACACTGTGGCGCTTGAGTTTCGCGTGCACGACAGCGGCATCGGCATGGACGAGGTGCAGATCAGGAGATTATTCGAGGCCTTCAGCCAGGCTGATACTTCGAGCACGCGCAAATACGGGGGCTCCGGCCTCGGGCTGGCGATCTGCAAGGGACTGGTGGGGTTGATGGGTGGGCGCATCTGGGTGCAAAGCGAGCCCGGGGTGGGCAGTTGTTTTTATTTCACCGCACGCTTCGGGATTGGTGAAGCCTCCCGGGAGTCGTCCGAGATCGGGGGCACCACTGCGGGTGCGGTAACTGCGGCGCGGGCGCGCCTGGCCGGAGCGCGCATCCTGGTGGCCGAAGACAATGAGTTCAACCAGCAGGTGATCGAAGAGTTGCTCGAGCAGTGCGGGGCGGTGGTAATGCTTTGCGGCGACGGGCGCGAGGCGCTGGAGCAACTGGCCAAAGAGCGCTTCGACATTGTGTTGATGGATATGCAGATGCCGGTGATGGACGGTTTGGAAGCGACGCGCCGCATCCGCGCGACGCCGGGGCTGGCGGGCCAGCGCGTGATTGCCATGACCGCCAACGTCACGGTCGAGGATCGGGGGCGCTGCCTTGAGGCCGGGATGGATGATTTTGAGACCAAGCCGATCGACCCCGCGCACCTGTATCTGACGCTGGCCAAATGGTTGCCGGCAGGGGCGGCTGTGCAAAGCACCGCTGCGCTGGAGACCAGCAGTGGGGTGGCCGGGGGCGGGTGAAGTGGACGGGACCGTTGAGTTGGCGGCGGCGCGGATCAACCTGGCGGTGCTGGGGGGCTGTTCAACACTGACCGGGCCAAGGTCTCCCTTGTGCGGCGCCGTGTGCAGACGGTGCGTGCCGATGGTCGCTCAGCGCGCGGCTGCGTTTGCCCCGGGGGATGGTGGGTATGCCAAGGCATATCGCGGTAAGAACCAAAGCCGCGAGGATTCGCTTCATGAGTCAGGCTCTTGTGCCATACCGAGTCGGTCGCCTATATTTTCCATGCACAAGACCCATTGCCCAACGTCACGCAGCAACCGTAATACCCGCCGCATGCTCGCGGCGAGCCGGTTTTACAGTGATCTCAACCTGCTGGTCGAACGACACCAGCGCCTGCATCAGGCGTTCAAGCGAAATATTTTGGAGTTTGTAGCGACCGACCTGCGATACCTTGGGCTGTGTCATGCCGGTAATTGCGGCAGCCTCTGTCTGACTGAGCCCTCGGCTCCGGATGAGTTCGTTGAGTTTGACGGCAAGGATGGCCTTCGCGGACAGTTCTTCCGCATCGTCGAACCCAAGGTCGATCAGCACATTATCAGTGCCCTTGTGTGTGTCTTTGCGTCGCATCATTACCTCCCGCTCAACCCATGACGGGCAAGCACAGACTTCAACCGCTTCTCGATCAATTGCACATCCGGCTGCGGTGTGCTGATGCCGGACTTTGACTTCTTCTGAAACGCATGCAGCACATGAATCGCGTCTCCCACGCGCACCGTGTACACCGCGCGAAAGGTGTCACCCCGGTGATCTTCCACCAACTCGTAGACGCCGGAACCGAGACCCTTCCACGGCTTCGACGAATCAGGCGTTTGCCCCAATTGCACGACGAAGAGGGCAACACCCATGTCCTTCTGGACCGGAATGGGGAATGCCTTGAAATCCTTCTTCGAGGAACCTTCCCATACCAATGGTTTTCGCATACCAGTCATGTATTATACCCGTTCGTATATAGGGTGCAAGCATCGCAGCGTCAGCGAGCCCGTCGATAGCAATGTGTCCAGAATTTGCGGAGTCTTCCAGTCGATTCCGCTATAGTTGCCTCAATCTGAAACCCCGTACATCTCGGACCAGTCAGTACCACTGGCCTCCAAGCCCCATCCAACATTACTTGCGCCACAATTCCTTTTGTTAGTATGCGTCTCCCCAAACTTATACTTAGGGAAGCTCTGATTAAGTCCATAAATCGTCATTCCCGCGAAAGCGGGAATCCATTTTGACTCAATGAATCCACGCTTTAGGTCAAGGTGGATTCCCGCTCCCCGATTAAAGCATTCGAGGACAAGCTTCGCGGGAATGACGGACTTAATCAGAGCTTCCCTAGCGCGCCGCTGCCGTCAACCGAACAAGGAAACACATCATGAACAGGAAAGTTGCATTGATCGCGGGAGTAGGCGACGGCCTGGGCAGCGCCGTGGCGCGGCGCTTTGCGCGCGAAGGCTATGACACGGTGCTGGTGGCCAGAAGCGCCGACCGGCTTGAGCGCATCGCCAAAGACATTGAGGCCGGCGGCGGTCGCGGCGTCGCTTATGTCGCCGACATTCGCAACGAGCAGGCGGTGTCCAAGCTGTTCGATGACGTCGAGACCGCGGTGGGCCCCATCTCGGTGGTGGTGTTCAACACCGGCGCCAACCACCGCGCGTCCATCCTCGACACCGAGGCCGAAATATTTGAAAAGGTCTGGCGCCTGTCGTGTTTCGCCGGTTTCCTGGTCGGGCGCGAAGCGGCGCGCCACATGGTGCCGCGCGGCCACGGCAGCATTATTTTCACCGGCGCCACGGCAAGCCTGCGCGGGGCGAGCAATTTTTCCGCCTTTGCCGCAGCCAAGGGCGGCGTGCGCATGGTGGCGCAGAGCATGGCGCGCGAACTGGGCCCCAAGGGCATCCACGTCGCCTCGGTCATCATCGACGGGATGATAGACAGCCCGCGCATGCGCGAGCGCTATCCGGAACGCATCAACCTGTTGCCGCCCGAGGGCATGCTGCGCCCCGACGACATCGCCGAAACCTATTTGCACATCCACCAGCAGCCGCGCAGCGCCTGGACCTTCGAGACCGACTTGCGGCCCTGGGCGGAAAAGTTCTGAGGCGCGACACGCTCAAGCGCCGCGTTTCTCGCGTTGCACGCTCCAGGCCAGTACCACGCCGCCGGCGAGCAACACCCCCACCCCGGCAAGGGCGCCGACGCCTGTGTAGGCGAGGCTCGAATAGAGCAACCACCCGGCGCTGGCGCAAAACAACAGCGGCAACAGCGGGTAAAACGGCACGCGGAACGGGCGCTCCGCCGCGGACTCGGTACGCCGCAGCACCATCAAGGCAATGCCGGTCATGAGGAAAAAGAACCAAAATACCGGGGCGGTAAAGTCCACCATGGTCTCAAAGCCCTTGCGCGTGGCGGCACCCAGGCCCACCAGCGCCAGGGAAATCACACCCTGCACCAGCAACGCGGTGCGCGGCACACCCGAGACATGCCAGCGCCCAATCCAGGCAAACGCGCGCCAGTCCTGCCCCAGCGCGTAATTGCTGCGCGCGCCGACCAGCATGGTGGCGTTGATCGAGGTGAGCGCCGCGACAATCACGATCAGGCTCATCAGTGTGGCACTGCCCGGCCCCCATGCACGCGCCAACAGGTCGGCTGCAACGACCTTGGATCCGGCCACACCGGCAAGGCCCAGGCCGCGCACGTAGGCGAGGTTGACCAACAGGTAGAGCGCCGTGACCAGCGCCAGCCCGATGACCAGTGCGCGCAGGATGCCGCGCTGCCTGTCCTTTACCTCGGCCGACATGTAGGCCGCCTCGTTCCAGCCGCCATAGGTGAGCAGCACGAACACCATGGCAAGGCCGATGGAGGCTGCTGCGGGCGCACCGGAAGCCGCGGCCGCGGGTGGGTCGACGACAGGCGTGACGACAATCAGTCCGGCGACCACGATGGCGATGAGTCCCGCGACCACCGCCACGGTGAGCCAATTCTGCACCGCCTTGCCTTCGCGGATGCCGAACCAGTTTAGCGCGGTGAAGGCCACCACCACCAGGCCAGCCCAGATCGCGCTCGAGTGCTCGCCAAGGGACCAGAGATTGCTGGCGTAGTCGCCAAACACGAAAGACAGAAAAGCGATCGAGCCGGTGGTGATCACCGTGGCGCGCGCCCATGCAAACAGAAACGACAAGTTGCGTCCGAAGGCGCGGGTTAGAAAGTGATAATCGCCACCGGCGTTGGGAAAGGCGGTGGCGAGCTCTGCATAGCACAGCGCACCGGCGATGGACACCAGTCCGCCCGCCAGCCACAACAGGTAGACCATGGTTTCGCTGCCGGCGAGGCCGGCGACCGGCGCCGGCAGCTTGAAAATGCCCGCGCCAATGACAATACCCACCACCAGCGCGACCGCATCGCGCGTGGAAAGCAGCCGTTCGGGTACCACTTCGGTTTTGTTCATCGCGTCGCCTGTTTTTCCGTATGTTTTTCCGTGTGTTTCTCAATCAGATTGACCAGGACCTGGCGCAGCCATTGCTGCGCCGGGTCGTTGTGGGTGCGCTCGTGCCAGATCGCCGCAATGTCAAAGCCGGGCAGCTTGAGCGGCGGTTCGAGAATCGACAGCTTGCGCGCATAGCCGCGCGCCAGTCGTTCGGGCAGGATGGCGATCATGTCCGAGCGCGCAATGATTTCCGGCACCATGAGGAAGTGCGGCACCTTGAGCCTGATATGGCGGCTGCGTCCTGCGGTCTTGAGGGCGGCGTCGATGAGACGCACAAAGGTGCCGCCGCCGCTGGGCGTGGCAAAAACATGCTCGAGACGGCAAAACTGCTCGAGGGTGATGCGCTCGTCCACCTCGGGGTGGTTGCGCCTGGCCACGCACACCAGCCGCTCGGTGTACAGGGCGCGCGCGTGCAGGGCCTGCGATGCATTGCTGTAACTGGTGACGCAGACGTCGACCTCTCCGGATTCGAGCTGCTTGTCCATGAGGCTGAAGTCTATGGCCTTGACCTCCAGCCGCACACCCGGCGCCTTGCGCTCGATGTAATCGACCAGCACCGGCAGCAGCGCGTATTCGACGTAGTCGGAAGCCGACAGGGTGAAGGTCAGGTCGGCATGCGCCGGGTCAAACGCCGTCAGCGGTTGCACCAGGCGGTTGATCTCGGCCAGCACCTGGCGCACCGGTGCGCTCAGCTCGAGCGCGCGCGGCGTGGGCAGCATGCCGCGCGCGGTGCGCAGCAGCAGCGCGTCGCCAAACAAATCGCGCAGGCGCGCCAGCACGGCGCTGGTCGCCGGCTGCGACAGGTGCAGGCGCGTCGCCGCGCGCGACACACTGCGCTCGGAAACGAGCGCGTCGAAGGCCACCAGCAGGTTCAGGTCAACGTTTCGAATATCCATTTGACAGATAGTTTAAATCGACAGAATCGATTCGACAAATATAACTACACTCTTTAGACTCCGTCCAATCCTGAAATTTACATGAAGCCAATGAACTACTGCAACGTAAAACTGATTGCCGGTTACACCGGTGCAAGCGCCATCGCGGTATCGGCCGCCTACCTGCTCGTTTGCGAGCTGGGCAGCCACCCGGCGCTGTCCCTGCACGGCAACCTGTTTGGCTGAAACCAGTTTCGACTGAAGCAAGGGATCCGGGCCTCCTCCTCCTCAACCCGGTTTTTTTGCTGTCAGTCGGCCCTTCCCGGATTCTCCCCCGGGAAGGGCCACCTCTCCCCCCTGTGGTTCACCGGCAACGCCGGCATCTCCCGCCCCGCCGGCGGCGCACTGCATCGGCGCGCGGTCGACCCGGCGTCCTGCTATGTAATCGGTCAGACGAGAAATTGCACCCCAGACCGCGTGCTATATTCGCCGCCATGGGACACCGGCTTTCAAAAATCACCACACGCACCGGCGACGCCGGCGAAACCGGACTCGGCGACGGCAGCCGTGTCGCCAAGGACAGCCTGCGCATCGCCGCCCTGGGCGACATCGACGAGCTCAATTCGTGCATCGGCCTGCTGCTATCCGAAGACCTGCCGACGGCGGTCAGTGACGCCCTCACCGGCGTGCAGCACGATTTGTTCGATCTGGGCGGCGAAGTATGCATTCCCGGCCGTGTGGGCATGGGTGATGCGCACATTACGCGCATCGAGGCGCTGGTGGAACAGTTCAACCGCGAACTGCCGCCGCTCAAGGAATTCATCCTGCCCGGCGGCAGCCGCGCCGCCGGCCTCGCGCACATGGCGCGCACCATTTGCCGCCGCGCCGAACGCGCGCTGGTCGCCCTTGCCGCCGCCGAACCGGTGACCGAGGTGTCGCGCATTTACCTAAACCGCCTGTCCGACCTGATGTTCATCCTCGGCCGCGTCGCCAACCGCCACGCCGGCCTGCCCGACGTGCTGTGGCAGCAGGGGCGCAACAAGCCGGCATAAGCCGTCAGGGCGCGGCGCGGCGTGCAATAAGCCAGCCGCACCTGTCGAACGAAGGCATGCAGGCAGGAATACCTTGCCGGTCGCGAATGGCACTTACTTAAGGGAAGCTCTGATTAAGTCCGTCGTTCCCGCGAAAGCGGGAATCCACCTTGACCTAAAGCGTGGATTCATTGAGTCAAAATGGATTCCCGCTTTCGCGGGAATGACGATTTATGGACTTAATCAGAGCTTCCTTAAGCAAACTCCGTCATTCCGGGGCCGCGCAGCGGCACCCGGAATCCATGGGGTTCGTCGCTCAAGTACAAACCCAACCCCATGGATCCCCGCTTGGCCGTTCCTCGAAACTTTGCCTCGCTTCGCGAGTCTCGTTTTCGCGGGGATGACGACAGTCGGCTGGGGAAGTGTTCAAGTAAGCGCCACTCCTGCCAGTCGCGGCTTTCCCGTCGCTATTCGATCTTGACGCCGACGGCCTTGATCACCCTGCCCCATTTTTCCGACTCGGACTTGACCACGGCGGCCAGCTGCTCGGGCGTCGAACCCACCGGCTCGGCACCCTGGCGCGCCAGCGCATCGCGCATTTCCGGAGTTTTGATCAGCTTCACCAGTTCGGCATTCAGGCGGGCGACGATTTCACGCGGCGTTCCCGCCGGGGCGAACACGCCGAAATAAGTAAAGGTCTCAAAACCGGGCAAGCCGGACTCGGAAATGGTCGGCAACTCCGGGAACAAGGCTGAGCGCGCCGACCCGGACACGGCCAGCGCCTTCACCTTCCCGCCCTTGACGTCGGCATTCGCGGCAATGACGTTCTCGAACAGGATGGCGACGCGGCCGTTGATCAGGTCGGGTATCGACAGTGCGGTGCCCTTGTACGGGACGTGCACCAGGTCGATGCCGGCCATGCTCTTGAACAATTCGCCGGACAGGTGAACGATGGTGCCGTTGCCACTGGAGGCGAAGTTGAGCTGGCCGGGCCTGGACTTGGCAAGGGCGATGAATTCGCGCACGTTGTTCACGCCCAGGGTCGGACTGGCCACCAGCACATCCGGTGCAATCGCCACTTCGCATACCGCGGCGAAATCGCGCTCGACCACGTAGGGAATCTTGGGATTGAGCACCGGCCCGATGGAATGCGTGCTGTTGGTGCCCATCAGTATGGTGTAACCGTCGGGCGCGGCCTTGGCGACGAGGTCGGAACCGATGGTCCCCCCGGCGCCCGGACGGTTCTCTATCACCACCGGCTGGCCGATTTGCTCGGAGAGTTTTTGCCCGATCACGCGGGTAATGATGTCGGTCGCCCCGCCCGGCGGGAAGGGCACGACAAAGCGCAGCGGCTTGGACGGCCAAGCCTGGGCGGAAACGGCGGCGGAAAAAGCCAGCAGCAATGCCGCGGCGACAAACTTCGGGATGATCGACATGGCGCGAAGAACCTGTGAATTGAAAAACCTGATGATAGCGCAGCAGGCTATTCGACTTTTGCGCCCGAGGCCTTGATCACGCGCGCGTACTTGTCGAACTCCAGCCGTATGAACACGGCGAACTTCTCCGGTGTGTTGTCCGGTGGCGGCTCTGCGCCCATTTTGGCCAGGCGATCGCGCATGTCGGTCGCGCTCAAGGCGCGGACGATTTCGCCATTAAGGCGGCTGACAATGTCGCGCGGCGCATTGCCGGGCAGGAAAATGCCGAACCAGGTGGAGAGGTCAAAGCCGCCCACCCCGGCCTCGGCCAGGGTGGGCAGCTCGGGCGCAAAGGCCGAGCGCTGCGCCGTCGTAACAGCCAGTGCGCGCAACTTGCCGCCCCTGACCTGCGGCAGCGCATTGGCGAGGTTGTCGAACATCAATTGCACCTGCCCGGCCAAGAGGTCGGCCATCGCCGGGGCGCCGCCCTTGTAGGGGATGTGCACCATTTGGACCCCGGCCAGCGCATTGAACAACTCACCCGCCAGATGGCCGGTCGAGCCGGTCGAGCCCGAGGCAAAATTCAGATAGCCCGGCCGCGCCCTGGCGAGTTCGATCAATTCCTTCACCGAGGTCACCGGCAGCGCCGGGTTGACCACCAGCACGTTGGGCACCACCGCCACCAGCGCCACCGGCGTGAAGTCCTTGACCGGGTCGTAGGGAATTTTCGGATACAGCGTCGGGTTGATGGCATGCGTTGCCACCGCACCCATCAGGATGGTGTAACCATCGGGCGCCGCTTTGGCCACCAGGTCCGCGCCGATGTTGCCGCCGGCTCCGGGCTTGTTATCGACCACCACCGGCTGGCCCAGGGCCTCGGCCAGCTTCTGGCCGATGGCGCGTGCCATGATATCGAGCGGACCACCCGGCGGGTAAGGCACGACCAGGCGGATCGGCCTTGACGGATAGCCCTGGGCATCGGCGGCCGGGGCAAACAGGCCAAGCCACAAGCCGGCGGCGCAGAGGGCGCATGACAGGAGTTTGCTCACGACTTCTCCACTATGTGCGGGACGGCACCGCCCAAAAAAAACAAAGGACGCCGCAGCGTCCTTTGTCGGGGTAAAGCGCGGATCAGTCCTCGACGAAGGCTTCCTCGCGTTTTTTGCGCAAGGCCGGCGACACCACCACGATCAGCAGCAGCACCGCAACGCCCAGCAGCACGGCGCTGATCGGCTTGGTGACGAAAGTGGACGGGTCGCCGCGCGAGAGCAGCATGGCGCGGCGCAGGTTCTCCTCCATCATCGGTCCGAGAATAAAGCCGAGAATCAGCGGCGCCGGTTCGCACCCGAGCTTGGTGCAGAAGTAACCGAGCACGCCGAACACGCAGGTGAGAATCACGTCAAAGCCGCTGTTGTTGATCGAGTACACGCCGATGCAGCAAAACAGCAGGATGGCCGGGTAGAGCAGTCGGTACGGCACCGTCAACAGCTTGATCCACAGGCCGATCATCGGCAGGTTGAGCACCACCAGCATCAGGTTGCCCACCCACATCGAGGCGATCATGCCCCAGAACAACTGCGGACGCTCGGTCATCACCTGCGGTCCGGGGGCGATGCCCTGGATCATCATCGCGCCTATCATCAGCGCCATCACCGGGTTGGACGGGATGCCCAGGGTGAGCAGCGGAATGAAGGAAGTCTGCGCGCCGGCATTGTTGGCCGCCTCGGGCGCCGCCACGCCCTGGATCGCGCCCTTGCCGAAGTTGGCGCGGTTGAAGGAAACTTTTTTCTCCAGCGCGTAGGCCGAAAAGGACGCCAGCAAGGCGCCGCCGCCGGGCAGGATGCCCAGGCAGGAACCGAGAACGGTGCCGCGGGCGATGGCGCCGGAACAATCCTTCAAATCCTGCCAGGTCGGCAGCAGGTTGGTGACCTTTTGCGTCAGCAACTCGCGCGTCTCTTCGCCCTGCTCGAGGTTGGTGATGATTTCGGCAAAACCGAACATGCCCATGGCGACAATGACAAAACCGATGCCGTCCGAGAGTTCAGGAACGCCGAAGGAGAAGCGCGCCACGCCGGAATTAACGTCGGTGCCCACCAATCCGAGCAGCAGGCCGAGTACCACCATGGCGATGGCCTTCATCAGCGAACCGTGCGCCAGCACCGTCGCGGCAACGAGGCCCAGGGTCATCAGCGAGAAATACTCGGCCGGGCCGAACTTCAGGGCCACCTCGGCCAGCGGCGGCGCCGCCACGGCAATGACCATGGTCGATACCGTACCGGCGATGAACGAACCGATGGCGGCGATGCCCAGTGCCGGTCCGGCGCGGCCCTGTTTGGCCATCTGGTAGCCATCGAGGGTCGTCACCGCCGAAGAGGACTCACCCGGCAGGTTGACCAGGATGGCCGTGGTGGAACCGCCGTACTGTGCACCGTAATAAATACCGGCCAGCATGATCAGCGCCGACACCGGCGGCAGGTTGAAGGTCACCGGCAGCAGCATGGCGATGGTGGCGACCGGGCCGATGCCCGGCAGCACGCCGATCAGCGTGCCGAGGATGACGCCGCCGAGGCAATACAGCAGGTTGTTCAGCGACAGCGCGACGCCAAAACCGAGGCTCAGGTTTGCAATTAGTTCACCCATGTCAGTTCCCCAGTTCCGGCCAGAGGTTAAAGGGCAGCCCCAGTCCTTTATAGAACACCAGCACCGATCCGGCAGTCAGGATAAAGGTCGAGATCAGTACCTCCTTCAAACGGAAATCACTGCCGCCGAAAGTGGACACGATGATCAGGGTGCAGATGGCGATGACCAGGCCGGCCGGTTTGAGCAGGACCGCGAACAGCACCACTGAGCCGAGAATAATGAATAGGGGCTTCATGTGCAGTTTGGCGACCGCGCCGTTTTCCACCTTGCTCAGAAAGGCGCGCACGAAAATCACCAGTCCGAGCGCCAGTTGCAGGAAACCAAGCATGGTGGGAAAGTAGGCTGGGCCCATGCGCACCGCGCTACCCATGGCGTAATTGCGCGATACCAGTATGAATGCCAGCCCGAAGGCTATGAACATCAGTCCGGCCCAGAAATCCTTGGCGTTTTTTACTTTGCTCATCATTATTACGTCTCCTCAAACGTCCTGCCGTGTGGTGGCAAGGATGCAATTGTGCCACAGGTCTCTGTCATTAGACTGACATTTTAACCGGCCCGGGACGGTCATTCGGCCGGCCCCCCGCCCTCTTTGTCCATGTAACTGACCAGCCGCGCACTGGTCTGGCGCAGCCGCTGCGACAGCATCAGCACCAGCTCCATCAACACCTTGGAGCCGAGCACCGGTTGCTCGAGAATGATGCGTGCGAGATTCTCGCGCGAGAGCACCGCAATCTGGCAGGTGTCGGCGGCGATGCAACTGGCAAAGCGCGGCTCCCCGTCTATCATCGACATCTCCCCCAGGCTTTTACCCGGGTCGACGACAGCGATCAGGCGCGGCGCATTCCAGCGATCCTGCTTGAACACTTCGATGTGTCCCTCGATCAGCAGCATCATGAAATCGCCGTCCTCGCCCTCGCGCAGGATTTCCATGCCCGGCTCGGCACGATACATCTGCATAAAGTGGCTCATCAGCCGGATTTCAGCCAGGTTGAAGTTCTCAAACAAGGGCGAATACATGATCAGGCCGTGAATCTGGCTGGCGAACTGCGTGGCATCGCCCATCAATTCCAAATGCGGCAGGCGGATGCGTTCGGTTGTTTCAGCCATGACGATGCTTCAATCCTCCCTGCCCGCGCCAGCCGGATGGCCGTGCTGGACGGGGTGATTATGCAGCAAAGCGCCGGCCCCGACAAAACACTGTCTCACAAACACCAACTCAGGCGACAAACACCGGTGCCGGTCAGACCGCACCGGACAGCACGCCCAAGGTGACCGCCAGCCAGGCGAGGCTTGCCGCCAGCAAATGCCAATCGTGCAGCAATTCGCGTGTCGGGTCGCCGCCACCGCCCTCGCGGTGCAGCAGCCACAGGTAACGGAACACCCCGTAGAGCACGAATGGCAGCGTCCAGACCAGCTTGTCGGTGCCGTGGATACGCACGGTTTCGGCGCTCACCGTGTACAAGGCATAGCTGACGATGACGCCGGCGGCGCTGACGGCGATCATGCGATCGAGAATGGCCGGACTGTAATCGGCCAGCACCTTGCGCTGATCGCCACGCTCCTGGTTGCCGGCCTCCAATGCGAACAATTCGGCACGGCGTTTGGCAAAACCAAGAAATACCGTCAGCATCAGACCGCACAGTAACAACCACTGCGAGGGCGCGATACCCACACCGAGCGTTCCGGCGAGGATGCGCAGCATGAATCCGGTGGCGATGATGAACACATCGAGTATCACCACATGCTTGAGGCCGAGACTGTAGGCGACGTTGAGTGCGAGATAGGCGGCGACAATGGAGAGCGCGGCCGGCGAGGCCGGCAAGGCCAGCGCCAGTGCCGCCAGCGCGAGCATTCCGGAAAACCGGTACGCAGTGGCCACGTCAACCTCACCGGCGGCGATCGGGCGGCGGCGTTTGTGCGGGTGCGCACGGTCCGCTTCGCGGTCGGCGATGTCGTTAAATACGTAAACGGCGCTCGATGCGAGGCAGAACGCCGCGAACACCAGTGCCACGCCGCGCAGCGTCGTCGTATCGCCCCAGGCGTGGCCAAACAGCAAACCCACCAGCACAAAACTGTTTTTTACCCACTGATGGGGTCGCGCCAGACGCGAGAGATTGGCAAACATGCGGTTGGCAAACATGAACGGCCGGCTGCGCGCTCAGCGCACCGGACAATAGGGTTGTGCCAGATAGCGCTGGCAAAAATCACAATGCCCCTGCGGCAGATAGGCCGGTATGCGGTAATAGCGCGCGGCCAGCGGTGCCAGGACGCGCTCGCGATAAACGGCGTAATCAAAGCCGCGGCCGAGCACCAGATGATAGGTGACGCCGCGCACCACAATGCGCCGCTCCTCGACTGTTTTAAAATAAGCCGCGTACTCACCCGGCTGCGGTGCATTTTTGCGCAACACCAGGATGTTTCTGCCGCCAAGCGCGCGAAAATCGGTGAGGATGTCGTCGTGCCGCGCATGCGATGAAGCGCTGCCAAAGACCAGAAAATAATTGCGCCGCCAGGCTGCAGTGTCGTCGCCGTGCCGCAAGGCCGCGCCCTTCAGCCCGGCACGCGCGGCATGATAGGAAATGGTCACCGCCGGCGAATAGCCATCGGCGGCCATTTCAAACTCCGCGGCATAGGGGCGCAAAGCCTGCACCAGCTGATCGGTCTCGACCGTATAGACCAGGCCATCGTAAATGCGCGTATTTTTCCAGGTCTCCAGCGGCAGGTTGGCAACGACCAGCACCGCGCTCACATGCAGCAGGCTGAAACAGCCCAGATACATTACCGAGCGCGCCAGCTGCGCGCGCGACAGCAGCAGGCCGAAAAAAACAAACGCTACCGGCACAAAAGACAGCACCCAGTGCAGGCCGATCTGCTTGACCAGTGACAGCGCGGCGAACGCGACAAACGGAAACGCGGTGCAGACAAAAATAAAACGCAGCAATTTGTCGTCGGCGGGCAGTGCGGGACCGCCCTGTCCGCGCAGCAGTTGCAGCAACGCCACCGGCGAGAGTGCATAGAGCACGCTCGCCAGGTAGAGCAGGGGCGTGCGCCACGACCAGCCGGCATCGCCGTGACGGTTGTACAGGTTGAACATCAGATTGGCCCAGCAGTTCTCGTAGTTCCATAAAAAATTGAAACCAAGAAAGGGCAGCGCCACCGCCCAGACAAGCAGCACGCCGCGCCAGGGTTTGTCGCGACGCGGCGACACCAGGGCGTAGACACCGTAGGCAATGGCGAGCAGGCCGGCAAAATATTTTGACAGCAATGCCAGCCCGAGGAACACGCCGGCCAGCACAAACCAGCTGAAGCTGCGCGGGCCGGGCGCACCGTCGCCCGCACGCAGCGCCGAACCGAACGCAGCGACCGACAAAATCGACCACAAGGCGAGCGGTGTATCGGTGGTGATAAAGACGTTCCACACCTCCAGCGGCACCAGCAAAAAGGCCGTCGCCGCAAGCCAGGCGCGCGCCTCGTCGAACGGCCGCAGCATGGCCAGCACAACCAGGGAAAGCGCCGGGGCCAGCAGCACCGCAGGCAGGCGCAACACCCATTCGGCGGCCGACAGTTTGAGCAGCAGCGCGAGCAGCCAGCCGATCATCGGCGGATGATCGTAGAACCCGGCCTCGGCAAACACGCCCCAATAGGTGAAATACGCCTCGTCACCGGTGAACGGGAACACTGCCGCCAGCCACAAGCGAAAGGCCAGCGTGAGGATCAAGGCGGCGGCGTAGCCGCGCCGCAGGCCGCTCAGTTCGTTGGACACAATTTGCCGGCCGTCAGCGCGGCCGCGGGAATGCAAACCGGCCGGCGGACATTGCAGCGGACAGGGCGCGCGGACATGATTTGAAAAATCACCCCGCCTTGAGCTTGCGTCGCGCTTTGACCGCCAGGGCAAGAGCGTCGAGCAGCTTGACGCTCTCTTCCCAGCCGAGGCAGCCATCGGTGATGCTCTGGCCATAGGTAAGCGCGGTCAGCGGCTTGCCCGGCTCAAGGTCCTGACGTCCGGCGACCAGGTGCGATTCGATCATCAGTCCGATGATGCGCCGCTCGCCGCCGGCGATCTGCCGGCCGATATCGGCCGCAACCTCGCTCTGACGGCGGTAGTCCTTGGAACTGTTGGCGTGACTGCAGTCGACCATAAGACGTTGCTCCAGCCCGGCGCGGGCCAGGTCTTTTGCCGCCGCCTCGACGCTCGCCGCGTCGTAGTTGGGCGTCTTGCCGCCGCGCAGGATGATGTGGCAGTCATCGTTGCCGCGCGTCTCGACAATGGCCACCTGGCCGCTTTTGTGCACCGACAGGAAATGGTGTTTTTGCCTCGCGGCAAGAATGGCATCAACAGCGATCCTGACGTTGCCATCGGTGCCGTTCTTGAAACCCACCGCCGCCGACAGGCCGGAGGCAAGCTCACGATGCACCTGGCTTTCGGTGGTGCGCGCGCCGATGGCGCCCCAGCTCACCAGATCACCAATGTATTGTGGCGAAATGACATCGAGGAACTCGCAGCCGGCCGGCACACCCAGTTGATTGATGCGCACCAGCAGGTCACGTGCCACGCGCAGGCCCTCGTTGATGCGGAAGCTGCCGTTCAGGTACGGGTCGTTGATGAGGCCCTTCCAACCCACCGTGGTGCGCGGCTTTTCGAAATACACGCGCATCACCACCTCGAGCTCGCCAAAATGCCGCTGGCGCTCTGCGGCCAGTCGCCGCGCGTATTCGACCGCCGCCTCCGGATCGTGGATGGAACACGGACCGATCACCACCAGCAGGCGGTCGCTCTGGCCGTGGATGATGCCGCTGACGTCGCGCCGGGTTTGCGCTACCAGCTCCTCCGCCGACGAGTCTTCGATGGGGAAAAAGCGGATCAGGTGCTCCGGCGGCGGCAGCGGAATGATTTTTTCGATGCGCTCGTCGTCGGTGCGCGACATCTTGTCGGCGGCGGCGGGGACGGAGTGGTTGTCGATGATGCTGGTCATGATTGCCTGCTTTCAATGCTGGTTCGGGTTGGTCTGTGCCTGCCCGGGTGCTAAACCTGGCGGGGTAAAAAAAAACCGCCAGGCGGGTGGCGCTGGCGGTTTTTCGGGTATTGCGCGTACGAGGCTAGCTCGTTCCCTCCGCCGGCGGCTGGGAAAAGCTGCAAAAATAAAAGTCGTAGGTGCGATACATAATGGTTATTTCCGACGCCATTCAAGCATGTTCCCGGGCATCGTGCAAGCCCCGCCCTCCCCGGCCTGCTGGATTCGCGGCACGTTTGGACGCGCAGCACACCGGCGGGGAGTGCGGCGGTGAGGCGTTTTGCGCTGGTTCGCACGGCGCGCAAATGCGCCGTCTCTGGCAGCCGGCAAAGGCGAGTGCCAATTATTTGCGCCAGTCACCGCAGCACCGGCGGCAAAAATAAATCACATGGTGTGCTGTCATCCCTTGCGCATTTTGGTTCGTTTATCGCTTAATGGATCCTGCGTGGCAGTCGATACAGATTAAGGGATGGCTTTTATTCGTATTCTTTGCGGAGGAGTGCATTCATGAGCGTAGGCACCTGTGACACCAAGGGCACGAACTTCCCGATGACGCTACCGATCGCCGGGTTCAAGGATGTCTACGATGTCGCGCAGGTTGACCGCGCGCTGCAAGAGCTGCCCTCCTCGGCCAACGAGGCGCTCAAGACCACCTACGAAAAAATGCTCAAGACCGGCGGCACCCGCCTTACCGTCAAGCCCTCGGGCCTGCCGGCGATGGACAAGCTCTACGAAGAGCTGCCCAACTTCGGCGAGGTGCTCGATGACATCAGGAAGCAACTCGCCCTGTGTACTTCGAGCAACGACGCGCTCGAATTGATGCCGATGCTGCTGCTGGGCGAACCGGGCATAGGCAAAACCCACTTTGGCAAACGCGTCGCCGGCATGTTGGGCACCGGTTTCGGTTTTGTCTCGATGAGTTCGATGACCGCCGGCTGGATTCTCTCCGGCTCCTCTTCGCAATGGAAAAACGCCAAGCCGGGCAAGGTATTCGACTCCTTCCTGCACGGCACCTACGCCAACCCGGTGATGATGATCGACGAGATCGACAAGGCCGGCGGCGACAGCCAGTTTGACGCCCTCGGCCCGCTCTACTCGCTGCTGGAGCACGACACCGCCAGCCACTTCATCGACGAATTCGTCGACATTCCGCTCGATGCCTCGAGCATGCTGTGGATCGCCACCGCCAACGACAGCTCGCGCATACCGGAGCCCATCTTGAACCGCATGAACGTCTACGAAATCGAGCCGCCGGACCACGACGGCGCGATGCGCATCGCCCAGTCGATTTACACCGAAATCCGCGGCGCCCACCAGTGGGGCCTGCGTTTCCCCGAGGCGCTGGAGGCGGGCGTTCTGGAAAAACTCGCCGAACTCGGCCCGCGCGAAATGCGCCGCGTCATCCTCAACGCCTTTGGCAACGCCAAGCTTGCCGGCCGCGACGAAGTGCGCGAGGCCGATGTGGTGGACACACGCAACGGCGCGAAAAAGCAGCGCATCGGATTTTAGTTCAGTCGACCGGAAACCCCCTTGCAGGGCGCGCTTCGGCGGGTAGGCCGAAGCCGTTCGACGGGCGCCGAGAATTCTCGGCGAAACCCCCGTCTCACCTCCAGTAGGGCATTTCCAGTCGATGCCCTCGGGTAAAACTAGGGCGCGGTGTAGCCTGCAGCGGCGAGGCGTGCGGTGGCGTTGGGGCCAGTGAGGTGTGCGATGAAAGCATCGACCGCGGCGGCGCGCGGCGTTCCTGGCACCGGCACCGCCACATAGACCGTGTACTTTTGCAAATCGGCCGGCAGCGGCCCGACCAGGCGTACGCCAGGCACGGGAATGATTTCGCTGATCTGGTGTATGCCCAGTTCAATCTCACCGCGGCCGACCGGGGCGACGATGTAGCCGCCGGTGCCCAGCGTGAGCTTGGGCTTGACCGCGTCGACAATGCCCAGGCGCTCGAACACCTCGGCGACATGCTTGCCGCTGGTGCCGATTTTCGGGTCGATATAAATGACGGACTTGGCCGCGAGCACGGTTTTCTTGAAGGCGTCGGCCGTTGAGATGTCCGGCACCGGGGCTTTTTCGTTCACCGCCACACCGACGCCGACGCGCGCGATGGGCCGGCCTATGCCTTTGGGCAGCTTGCCCTCGGCCTCAAGGCGCTCGAGCACATCGCTGGTGATGATCACCATGTCGATAGCCTCGCCCTTGGCCAGGCGCGCGGTGAGCGGCCCCATGGGCTGGAACTCGACGCCGGCCTTGTGGCCGCCGGTGGAGAAGGAAGCGGCCAGCGGTTCGACCAGTGCCTTGGCCGCGCCACCCGAGAGCACGCGGATTTCATCGGCGTGCGCGATTAAAAAAACAGCAAGCAGCGAGCATGCGGCGAAGGTCAGCGTCGTGGATTTCATGTTGTTCCCCTTTTCAAGCACGCTCATTTACCCAGGCCTGCACCGACGCGAGGGCCGCGGGCAGTTTCGCCGGCTCGGTACCGCCGGCCTGCGCCATGTCCGGTCGCCCGCCGCCCTTGCCGCCCACTTGTTGCGCGACAAAATTCACCAGCTCGCCGGCCTTGATCTTGCCGGTAAGGTCGGCGGTGACGCCGGCGATCAGGCTGACCTTGGCGCCATCGGCCGCACCGAGCAGGATGACGGCAGATTTCAACTTGTCCTTCAACTTGTCCAGGGTCTCGCGCAACGTCTTGCCGTCGGCGCCCTCGAGCGAGGCAACCAGCAGCTTGACGCCTTTGACATCGACCGCCTGCCCGGCAAGGTCATCACCCTGGCTGGAAGCGACCTTGGACTTGAGCTTGGCCAGTTCCTTTTCCAGCGCCTTGACGTGGTCTTGAATCTGCCCGATGCGCGCGGTGAGTTCCTGCGGCTGCGCCTTCAACACATCGGCCGCTTCGTTCAGGCTGGCGTTCAAGGCTTGCACGTAGGCGAGCGCATTGGCGCCAGTGACCGCCTCGACGCGGCGCACCCCGGCGGCCACGCCGCCCTCGGCGACAATCTTGAAAAAACCGATGTCACCGGTGCGCGTGACATGGGTGCCACCGCACAGTTCGCGCGAGCTGCCGATGTCGAGCACCCGCACCTCGTCGCCGTATTTTTCGCCGAACAACATCATGGCACCGGATTTTTGCGCCTGCGCTATGGCCATTACCTGCGCTTTGCTTGCGGCGTTGGCGGTGATTTCGGCATTGACGATGGTCTCGACCCGGCGGACCTGCGCCTCGGTCATCGGTGCATTGTGGGCAAAGTCAAAACGCGTCTTGTCGGCATCAACCAGCGAACCTTTTTGCTGCACGTGGTCGCCCAGCACCTCGCGCAGCGCCTTGTGCATCAGGTGGGTAGCCGAGTGGTTGCGCACGGTGCTCTCGCGCCGCGCCGTGTCCACCTTCGCGCCGACGACATCACCGAGCATCAGCGCGCCCGTCTTCAGCCGCCCGTGGTGACCGAACACGTCGGCCATGATTTTTTGCGTATCCAGCACGGCAAAATGCACGCCCGCCGCCTCGAGCACGCCGGCGTCGCCGACCTGGCCGCCCGACTCGGCGTAAAACGGCGTGGTGTCGAGCACCACCACCGCGTCCTGCCCGGCCTTGATTTCACGTACCGCGACACCATCGACATACAGCCCTGTGATGCGGCTGCCGCTGACGGCGAGTTCCTCGTAACCGCGGAATTGCGTTTTCGCACCGCTGTATTCGAGACCGGCCGCCATCTTGAACTTGCCGGCGGCGCGCGCCTGCTCGCGCTGGTGCGCCATGGCCTTGTCGAAGGCCGCCTCATCCACCGCAATGCCGCGCTCGCGGCAGACGTCGGCGGTGAGGTCAAGCGGAAAGCCGTAGGTGTCGTGCAGCTTGAACGCCGTTTCGCCGTCGAAGGTCTTGCCACCGGACTTGGCCATGGCGGCGAGCGAGGTATCGAGAATCTCCATGCCGTGCGAGATGGTCTCGTAAAAGCGTTCCTCTTCCAGCCACAGCACCTCGGTCACGCGCGCGGCGTTTTGCTTGAGCTCCGGGTAGGCCGCGCCCATCTGTTCAACGAGGTCGGGAATCAGCTTGTGGAAGAAAGGCGTTTTTTGTCCCAGCTTGTAACCGTGGCGGATGGCGCGGCGCACGATGCGGCGCAATACATAACCGCGGCCCTCGCTGCCGGGAATCACGCCATCAACGATGAGGAAGGCGCAGGCGCGGATGTGGTCGGCAATGACTTTAAGCGAATTGCTGGCGAGGTCCTTGCTGTGCGTTTCGCGCGCCGCCGCCTTGATCAGCGCCTGGAAGAGGTCGATTTCGTAATTCGAATGCACGTGCTGCAGCACCGCGGCAAT
This sequence comes from Bordetella parapertussis, assembly GCA_945861875.1. GTDB lineage: Bacteria > Pseudomonadota > Gammaproteobacteria > Burkholderiales > SG8-39 > CAITSH01. Next base: position 7,637 of record CAMAWC010000024.1, on the reverse strand, counting down.
GCGCTCGAGGCCCATGCCGGTGTCGACGCAGGGCTTCGGGAGGCGCGGCATGTCGCCGTTGGCTTGGCGGTCGAATTGCATAAACACCAGGTTCCAGATTTCGATATAGCGGTCGCCCTCGGCGTCGGGCGAACCGGGCGGGCCGCCGGCGATACCGGGGCCGTGGTCGTAAAAGATCTCCGTGCACGGGCCGCAGGGGCCGGTGTCGGCCATTTGCCAGAAATTGTCCGAGGCATACTTGGCGCCCTTGTTGTCGCCGATGCGCACGATGCGTTCGGCCGGCACGCCGACTTCCCTGGCCCAGATGTCGTAGGCCTCGTCATCATCCTGGTAGACGGTGACCCAGAGCTTGTCCTTGGGCAGGCCGTAGACACCGGTCAGCAGCTCCCAGGCGTACTTGATGGCGTCTTCCTTGAAATAATCGCCAAAGGAAAAATTACCGAGCATTTCGAAAAACGTGTGATGGCGCGCGGTATAGCCGACGTTTTCGAGGTCGTTGTGCTTGCCGCCGGCGCGCACGCTGCGCTGCGAACTGGTGGCGCGCTTGTACGGCCGCGTTTCCTTGCCGACAAACACGTCCTTGAACTGCACCATGCCGGAGTTGACAAACAACAGCGTCGGGTCGTTTCCCGGCACAAGAGAACTCGAAGCCACAATGCTGTGGCCCTTGGATTCAAAGTATTTGAGAAACTTGTCGCGGATTTCGGTGGAATTCATGGCTTCGTTCGTAACTCGTAACTCGAAACATTAGGCAGCCGGGGCAACAATGGCGACCGGCTCAACGTCTTCAGGGTGGCTCAAGGTATTGAGAAAGCGGGATTTTCGCCCGAATTGCGGCTTCGCGCAAACACCAACTCGCAACACTTGACAACTTACCCAGCGTACATACAATGTATTTATGATTAAATTCGAGTGGGATTTAGCAAAAGCGACCTCAAACAAGAAGAAGCACGGCGTTTCGTTTGAGGAGGCTCAATCTGTGTTCTACGACGAGTTCGCTGTGCAATTCTTTGATGATGATAATTCCGCTTCAGAAGACAGATTTCTAATGCTTGGTTTCAGCGACGAAGCTCGCCTCCTGATTGTCTGTCATTGCGAACGTAATCAAGGCAACACTATTCGAATCATCTCGGCCAGAAAAGCCACTAAAAACGAGAGTAACCATTATCAAGGGGTTAAACCATGAAAACTGAATATGACTTGTCAAAAATGAAATCCCGCAAAAATCCTTATGCGGCCAAGCTCAAAAAATCCGTCACGATGCGCTTGAGCGAAGATGTTATTGCTTATTTCAAACAAATGGCTGATGAGAAGGGTGTCCCGTATCAGAGTCTTATAAATCTCTATCTGCGAGACTGTGTATCAAGTCAAAGAAAAATTGATATTTCCTGGCAATCAACCGTCCTTGGTTCAAGCGGGCGATAAAAACGGGGACAGACCCTGAGGTATCCCCGCATTTAGGGGTTGTAAACGCGAGGCTAAGTTGTTAACGTAATTGGTAAAAAAGTGCATGCAAGGCACATTGGTGCTCAGCTTTTTGTTATCGATGCTAACGTGCGATCGGCTGGAAACCCGCACCAGTCGGACGTTTCCAGCCGATTACCACCTCAAGACCGGCCCGGTTCAGGCGAGACTCACACCCAACCAGCGACCGATGAAGAAGGTCAGCGCGCCGGCGCCGGCGCCTATCAGCAGCATGCGCAGGCCGTCGCGCCAGGCCGAGCGGCCGGTGAACAGGCTGATCACCGCGCCTATGCCGAACAGCGCAACGGCGGTGATTCCGATGGTGGTGAAGAGCGCCGTGTGACCCTTGAGCAGCAGGAAGGGTGCCAGCGGCAACAGCGCGCCGGCGGCAAAAGCGAGGAATGACGATGAAGCCGCGCCCCAGGGCGAACCGAGCTCATCCGGGTTGAGACCGAGTTCCTCGCGTGCCAGTGTATCGAGCGCGCGCACCGGATCGGCCATGAGTTTGCGCGCAATCGCGAGGGCCTCTTCCTTGGGAATGCCGCGCGCGGCGTAAACAAGCGCCAGTTCCTGCGCTTCTTCTTCCGGGTAGGCTTCGAGCTCGGCTTTTTCCAGGCCGATCTGGTATTCGAACATTTCGCGCTGCGACCTCACCGACACGTATTCGCCCGATGCCATGGAAAAAGCGCCGGCGAGCAGGCCGGCGATGCCGGTTAGCAGAATCACGCCGTTGTCCGTTCCGGTGGAAGAAGCGGCGCCAGCCACGCCGAGGATCAGGCTGCAGTTGGAAACCAGGCCGTCGTTGACGCCGAACACCGCGGCGCGCAGGTTGCCGCCGGTACCGGCGCCGCGATGGCGCTTGCCCACCTGCTCAATGGAGGTGGGCATCTGGTGGCCGGGCGTGGCGTGGCTGTAGATGGACAGGCCGCGCACCTTCATGGCGGCCAGAATGCCGCGCACCGGCCGCGGGCCGCAGCGGCGTATCAGTGCCGCGGCGATACGCGCACGGGTATCGGGCACGTAGGAGGGCAGCGCGCCGCCCTCCTTACGCCCCCAGATCGCAGCCTGCCCCTCGGCTTCGGTGGCCAGTTCGCGAAACAGCGCTTCGCGCACCGTGCCGCGCTCGTGCTCGGCCATGACGCGGTAAATCCAGGCTGCGCGCATTTCATCGCGCCAGCCTTCATGGGAGTCGCTCATGAATGCATTCTACTCATTCATCAGCGAGGATATCGTCGTCCACGCCGGTGTCATCGGCGGGCGTGCTGAACTTTGCCGGCACCACGGCGCGTATGGTGTCAAAGGAAAAGCCCCTGCCCTGCAAAAAACGCATTTGTTTGGCTTTTTCGAGGGCGTTGGCCGGTGGCGAGCGAAAGCGCTTGGCCCAGGCGCTGCGGGCGCGCTCGATTTCACTGGCTTTGGCGCCGTCGACGGCCTTGCCGGCGAGCTCGTCGCTGACGCCGCGCGCACGCAAGTCCTGGGCTATGCGCGCGGCACCGAATTTTTTGGACAGGATGTGGGTACGCATCTCGGCAAAGCGCGCATCGGACAACATGCCGCGTTTGGCGAGTTCATCGAGGACGGTTTCGATTTCTTCCGCGGTTTCGGCGTGCGCGGCGAGCTTGCGCGCGAGTTCCGCCCGGGAATGCTCCCTGCGCGCGAGCAATTGCATCGCCCGGACGCGCAGGGAGGGTTGTTGCATGGGGGTCAGCTACCGCGCAATGAACACTCCGTCATTCCGGGGCCGCGGAGCGGAACCCGGAATCCATGGGGTCAAATGCCGCCAAACCCCATGGATTCCCGCTTTCGCGGGAATGACGAAAAAAGGACGTAGTCAGATGGTCCCCGAGCGGCGGCCTGCGTCCTAGGCCGCGGCCTGCGCCTCGGCCGCCGCGATTGCCGCCGGATTGTTGACGCCGACTTTTTCGCGGATCAGCGCCTCGATTTCCTGGGCCATTTCCGGATGCTCGATCAAAAAGTCGCGCGAGTTGTCCTTGCCCTGGCCGATGCGGTCCTTCTTGTAGTTGTACCAGGCGCCGGATTTCTCGACGATGCCGTGCAGCACCCCGAGTTCAAGGATTTCGCCTTCGCGCGAAATGCCCTTGCCGTAGAGGATGTCGAAAATCGCTTCACGGAAGGGCGAGGCGACCTTGTTCTTGACCACCTTGACGCGCGTCTCGGAACCGACCACTTCGTCGTTTTTCTTGATCGCGCCGATGCGGCGGATATCGAGGCGCACCGAGGCGTAGAACTTGAGCGCATTGCCGCCGGTGGTGGTTTCCGGGCTGCCGAACATGACGCCGATTTTCATGCGGATCTGGTTGATGAATATCACCAGGGTGTTGGTGCGCTTGATGTTGGCGGTAAGCTTGCGCAGCGCCTGGCTCATCAGCCTGGCTTGCAAGCCCATTTGCGGTTCGCCCATCTCGCCCTCGATTTCGGCCTTGGGCGTGAGCGCCGCGACCGAGTCGATGACGATAACGTCGATGGAACCCGAGCGCACCAGCATGTCGGCGATCTCAAGGGCCTGCTCGCCGTTATCCGGTTGCGAAATCAGCAGGTCGTCGACCTTGACACCCAGCTTGCCGGCGTATTGCGCATCGAGCGCGTTCTCGGCGTCGATGAAGGCGGCGGTACCGCCCATTTTTTGCATTTCGGCGATCACTTGCAGCGTGAGCGTGGTCTTGCCCGAGGATTCCGGGCCGTAGATCTCGACCACGCGGCCGCGCGGCAGGCCGCCCACGCCGAGGGCGATATCAAGGCCCAGCGAACCGGTGGACACCACGGCGATGTCGGGCACCACTTCCGAGTCCATGCGCATGATGGACCCCTTGCCAAACTGTTTTTCGATTTGCGCCAGCGCCGCAGCGAGGGCTTTTTCCTTGTTTTCGTCCATGGGTATGTGTCCTTTTTTGTCTTTCAGCAATGTCAGCATGTTTGTCTCCATTCTCGCATAAACGGTACGGCCGTCTGCCGGGTTGACTGTTCCTGCCAACGTATTTATTGCTGCCAAGGCCCAGATTCACGTCAACCTTGACAACCGAACGAACGTTCGGTAATGTACCCCCATGGCCGACGATAATCAATACCTTTTAAAACTTCAGGACTACTACGCCAAGCACCGCGTCATGCCTTCCTACGCGACCCTCGGCGAGTTGGTGGGCCTGTCTTCCAAAGCTTCGGTGGCGGAGCTGGTGCTGCGCCTCAAGGCCGAGCGCCTAGTAGAGAGCACGCCCGACCGAAGGCTCAAGCCGGGCAAGCGCTTTTTCGAACGCCCCATACAAGAGAGCGTGCACGCTGGCATGCCGCACCCGGCCTTTGACTCGCGCCCCGACACGGTGTCGATAGACGACTACCTCGTCTACCACCCTTCGAAGACCACGCTGATCACCGTCAAGGGCGACTCAATGATTGACGCCGGCATACACGACGGCGACATCGTGGTGGTGGAAAAGCGCTCGACCGCCAACGTCAACGACCTGGTGGTGGCCATTGTCGAGGGCGAGTTCACCCTCAAGCGCCTCGGTCGCGAAAAAGGCCGCGCCGTGCTGATCCCCGAGAACAAGGCCTACCCGGTGATCCGCCCGAAGGAAGACCTGGAGATTTTCGGTGTGGTGGTGGGGCAGTTCAGGCGCTACCGCTGAAGGGTTTTCCGGGCAGAGGGGCCATGGCGGATTTTCTATTTACTGATTATTTTGAGCGCGAAGTCCTGCGCAAGCGGCCATACCTGAAAAAAGAATGGTGTATCCGGGTGCTGGAATCGCCTTACCGGGTGGAGCCGCAAGAAACAAACAGATACCGGTTCTGGGCCTCAATACCCGAACTCGACGGACGTTACTTGAGAGTAATCACGCTTGAGGATAGAGTAACGATCCACAATGCATTTCCCGACCGGGGGTTTAAGCCATGAAGCTGAACTACGATCCAGAGACAGATTCTCTGTACATCGACTTGTCGGAAAAAACCAGCGTCGAAACCCGCGAAATTTCCGCGGGCGTCCTGCTTGACTACGACGCCAACGGCGATCTGGTCGGCATTGACATTGATAACGCCAGCAGCAAAGTACAGCTAAAAGACCTGCTCCTGAGCAAACTGCCTTCCAAAGTAGAGACGGTTCCCGCTTAGCCACATCTGCTGGAAACCCGCTTCTGGCGCGGCTTTCCAGCCATTCATGCCGTCTGATATACAGCGCTTTGCTGCGCAATCCGATCAGCCGGGCTGACCACGCCGCGCCCGCCCTTGTTCATGACGTGGGTGTAAATCATCGTCGTCTCAACAATTGCATGGCCGAGCAATTCCTGCACCGTGCGGATATCATAGCCGCCCTCAAGTAAATGCGTGGCAAAGGAATGGCGCAGCGTGTGGCAGCTCACATGCTTGGTGATGCCGGCGCCATGCACCGCCTGTTTGAGGCCGCGGATGAGGTAGTTCTCATACACATGGTGGCGGCGAATCACGCCGGTGCGCGGATCAACCGAGCGCTTATATGACGGAAAGGCGAACTTCCAGCCCCACTCATAGGCGGCGCGCGGGTACTTGCGATGCAGCGCATCGGGCAATTCGACATCACCAAAACCCTCGGCGACATCGCGTTCGTGCAGCAGCTATGCGCGTTTAAGGTGTTCCTGCAAGGGCGCAACCACAGCCTGGGGCAACATGGTGACGCGATCCTTGCCGCCCTTGCCGTCACGCACGAGGATTTGCCGGTAGCCGAAATCGATGTCCTTGACGCGCAGCTTCAGGCATTCGCGCAGCCGCAAGCCCGCACCGTAAAGCAGGTTTGCCATCAGCCACTTGTCGCCCTGCATGCGGCCGAGAACAAGGCGCACTTCGTCGACGGTGAGAACGGTGGGGCGGCGGGCCGGACGCTTCGGCCGCTCAAGCCCGTCCAACCACGCCATTGGTAAAAGCAAGACCTCCTTGTAAAGGAACAACAACGCGGCAAGTGCCTGGCTTTGCGTTGCCGCAGCCACCTCGCGCTCACGGGCAAGATAGTTCAGAAACGCCGTCACTTCGGGCGCACCCATATGCGCCGGATGGCGCTTGTAATGGAAATAGATGAAACGCCGGATCCAGTGAACGTAGGTATCCTCGGTACGCAAACTGTAATGCCGCCGGCGTATGACATCGCGCACCTGCTCGATCAGGCGCTTCGGCGGCGATTGAGTCGGCCCGGACACTTCGTCATCCATTACTCCCCCTTCCCAAAATACCCAAGCCATTTGGTCTAGTCAGTAGTCAGGGGTTTAACGAACCGCGAGACTTAAAAGATGACAGAAGGCGAGAGACAGGCGCACAATAACCAGCCGCAGGTGCAAAACTGTCAACTAATTTGTCACCTAAATTTTGTCAACTAAAAAGTCAACCAACATACGTTAGGCGACGAAATTGCGCTTGGGCAGTGAATTGCCGCATACTTCATTCTGTTGTATCTCTATTGGAGTGGGAGCATGGGAAACGTAAAGTCAATTGAGAAGGCCATCGAATCACTTCCCCCGTCGGATCTAGCTGAATTCCGCCGCTGGTTCGCAGAGTTCGATGCCACAGCGTGGGACAAGCAAATTGAGCAAGACGCCGCGTCCGGAAAGCTTGACAAGCTTGCCGCAGAAGCGCTTGCTGACTATCAATCGGGTTCGGCACGAGAGCTTTGAAGCACACTGCATCAAAGCGCTTTTGGCAATGTCTCAACGCGCTACCTGCTGACATTCAAGCCCTCGCCCACCGTAACTACGCGCACCTGAAAACTGATCCGGCGTACCCATCCCTGCACTTCAAAACAGTTGATCACGGCAAATATCACAGCGTCAGTCAGAGTGGGTCTTTACTACCGAGCACTCGGGATTCCGGTATCAGGGGGCGTCCATTGGTTCTGGGTTGGCACCCATGGCGAGTACGATAGCCTCGTCGGCTAACTACACGTCGCAAAGGACGCGCATCAGCAGCCATCAAGTTTTTCACCACCGCGCTTGGCGCGCCTTTGAACGTGAACGTTATGCCTCATGAAACAAACCGCTGGACACCCATACGCCCGGGGCGTATAGTCGTTAAATGTTCACCGTTGTCGAAACTTTCGTTTTTGAGAAGCAATGGACTCATTACTGGAGTGAAGACGAACGTGGCGAATTTGCTGCATATATCGCTGAGTCTCCCAATGCCGGTGACGTGGTACCCCAGTC
>CAMAWC010000023.1 GCA_945861875.1 Bordetella parapertussis | reverse complement strand
CGGTAGGGTCTTAAATCTGAACTGGCATTAGCTGGAAAGCCGCTCTGGTAGCGGGTTTCCAGTCATTCGACTCTGATCCGTTTCGCTTACGACTACGACCGTCATTCCCGCGCAAGCGGGAATCCATGGGGTTGCTGTGTCGCTGCGCGGGCTTTGTCTTTCTCTTGAGCTGGGTGGTTTCACTCCCCTGCGGGGAGCGAGTCACTTTTCTTGCTTCGCTTCGCCAAGAAAAGTAACCAAAAGAAGGCGACCCGGAGGTGACGGCCCCTTCGGGGCTACCCTGCGATGCTCGCGCCAATGGGCCGGGACCTAAATTCGGCCCACAAAGGACGTGGGCCTCAGACATAGGTCCCGGAGGGCTCCCATTGTCGCTGCGCTTCTCGGCGTCTCCTACGGGAGTTAAATTCAAAAACGGAACCTTCGCATACGAAGTTTTCCGCTTTTGACTTGGGGCCCCTGCGATGCCGCCGAGCAACGCAGGCGAAGCGGGGGGGGTCCGGTCCCGTTGTCTGAGCCCCGCAGGGGCGAGTTCAGGGACCGGCCCGCTTTGCCGAGTAGCGCAGGGCACCCCGAAGGGGCGGCGTCGGGGGTGTGTTTTCTTTGGTTACTTTATTTTGCACAAGCAAAAGAAAGTGACTCGCTCCCCGCAGGGGAGTGAAACCACAAGATCAAGAGAAAGGCACTGCCCGCGCAGCGATGGAACATCAAAAGTGGATTCCCGCTTTCGCGGGAATGACGGCGTCTTGCGACGGAGGTCAAATGACTGGAAACGCCCGCCAGTCGGGCATTTCCAGCCGATAACCTCGACAGGTCAGTTCAAACGAAGTAGGTCAGCGCGAACATGCCGGCAACCACCACCAGCACAAACCACAGCGGATTGAAGTGCTCTGCAACAGTCGCCTTGCCGGCGGAAGGGCCGGGCGCATCGGCGTCTGCCGCCACCGGCACGCCCACCTTGGCGTTAAACGCCTTGAAAAAATCCTCGGCCAGCTTTTTCGCCACGCCGTCGATGAGGCGCGATCCGACTTGCGCCAGCTTGCCGCCGACTTGCGCCTTGGCGACATAGACCAGCTTGGTCGCCGCGCCCTCGGTGGTCAACGTGACTTGCGCGCCGCCCTTGCCGAAACCGGCGGCGCCGCCGTTGCCGCTGAAGGCGAGGGCGTAGGAGTTGGGCGGGTTGAGTTCGGAGAGCAGCAGGTTGCCCTTGAAGCGCGCCTTGACCGGGCCCACCGCGGCAAGGATGGTGACGTTGAATTCGGTGTCCGACACCTTTTCAATGGTTTCGCAGCCGGTGATGCAGGCCTTGAGTACTTCGGGGTCGTTGAGAGCGTCCCAGACCAGCGCCTGGGTTTGCGGGATGAGTTGTTCGCCGGTGAGTTCCATATTGTTTCCAGAGGTTGTACCCCGTGGGACGGGGCGGGCTGTCTAGGCTGCCAGCGGCATGCCGGTGCGTTTGATTTTCGCCAGTATACGTCCCAAGTCGACCAGGCTGGCGATATTGTGCACCGGCAGGAAGGCATCCACATGCGGCAGCATGGCCTTCACGCCCGCCGGCTTGGCCTCGAAAGAGCTGTAGCGCAACAAGGGGTTAAGCCAGATCAACTGGCTGGTCGAGCGGTGCAGGCGGGACATTTCCTCCGACAGGCCGTTGCCCGCCTCGCGGTCAAGGCCGTCGGAAATGAGCAGCAGAACCGCGTTCTGCCCCAGCACGCGCCGGCCCCAGTGCAGGTTGAACTCGTGCATCGAGGCGCCGATGCGCGTGCCTCCGGACCAGTCGGCCACCAGTTCGGCGACGCGATCCATGGCAAGGTCGACGTCGCGATGGCGCAGCGCGCGCGTGACGTTGGTGAGCCGTGTGCCAAAGACAAAGCAGTGCACGCGGTCGCGGTCATTGGTGAGCGCGTGCAAAAAGTGCAGGAACATGCGCGAATAGCGGCTCATGCTGCCCGAGATGTCGCACAACACCACCAGCGGCGGATGGCGTTTTTGCGGCGAACGCTTGCGCAAGGGGATAAGGTCGCCGCCAGAGCGCAAGCTTGCGCGCAGCGTGGCACGCGCATCGAGCAGCGCGCCGCGCGCATCGGGCGCGAGGCGGCGCGTGCGCACCTCGGGGATGGGCAGGCGCAGCGCGGCGATCATTTTTTTCGCCTGCGCCAGTTCCTCGTTGGTCATGGTCTCAAAGTCGGCGTGCTGCAGCAACTCGCGATCCGAAACGGTGAAGGTCGAATCGATCTCGACTTCCTGGTCCTGCTCGGGCTGCTGGCCTTCCTGCTGTTCCTTGCCGCCGTACAGGGCTTCGGCGAGGCGGTTGCTCGCCTGTTCGTCTTCGCGTTCGGCGCGGCCGTAGACCTGCGGCAGCATCAGCGCCATGGCGCGTTCGAGCATTTTCGGGTCGCGCCAGAAAATGTGAAAAGCCTGGTCGAAAATCTCGAACTGCTCGCGCTTGCCCAGGAACAGGCTGGCGAGCGTCCAGTAAAAATCATCGCGCCTTGCCACGCCGGTGGCCTCAAGTGCCCGCAGGGCGTCAATTACCCGGTCCGGCCCCACCGGAATGCCCGCTGCACGCAGTACGCGCGCAAAGTGCATGACGTTGTCGCCGAGGTGGCCGCCTTCTGTGGTTGGCAGCGTACGCATCAACGCGCCGCGCCGCGTTTGCCCGGAGACAGCGGGGCGTCCTTGGCGAGGGATTCGAGCCTGTTGGAAGCGATGACCTTGTGTTCCTTGACGTAGGCCTCGTGGTTGCGTTCCACATCCGCCAGCTTGTAGACGTAATTGACCATCAGCCCGGCCGAACGGAACATGCCGGCTTCCGAGGTGTCGCCCATCCAGTTGATGCGCTCCATGCGCGCGCCGTTGGAAAGGTGAAAGCGCGCCACCGGGTCGAGCGGCTCCTCGCCCTGCTTGGCGCGCAGCAGGTAGTGCGCGCACAGCTGCGTCAGCGGTTGTTGCAATGCGGTGCTGAGGTCCTTGTCATCCAGCCATTGCGCATCACCCAGGCGCTCGAGCAGCGGCGCCACCCTGGCCTGTGCCTCGCCCGAAAGTTTGGCCGCATCGCTCGCCAGCCATTTTCGAAATCCCGGTATGGGCGAGAGCGTGGCAAAGGTCTTGACGCGCGGAAACTCCCGGCCGAGGTCCTCGGCCACCTGCTTGATGAGGAAGTTGCCGAAGGAAATGCCGCGCAGGCCTTCCTGGCAGTTGGTGATGGAATAAAAAATCGCACAGTCGGCGCGCGTCAGGTCGGTGATCGGCGAGACCGGGTCGAGCAGGATCTGCGCCTTGGCGCTGATGCCGTGGGTCAACGCGACTTCGATGAAAATCACCGGTTCGTCGGGCAGGGCGGGGTGGAAAAAAGCGTAGCAGCGGCGGTCCGCCTGCAGGCGGCGGCGCAGGTCGTCCCAGCCCTGGATCTGGTGCACCGCTTCGTACTGGATGAGTTTTTCCAGCACGATGGCCGAGGTGCGCCAGTCTATGCGTTGCAGCGTGAGAAAGCCGCGGTTGAACCAGGACGAGAGCAGGTGGCCGAGGTCGGCGTCGTTGCCGGCCCAGTGCGGGTGGGCCTTCATGCCGAGCAGCAGGCGGCGGCGCATTTGCACCAGGGTGCCGGTGCCGCCCGGCGCCATGTTGAGGCGCCGGAACAATTCCTGGCGCGGCGCTTCGACCGCATCCTGCAACTTGATCAGGTTGCGCGGCGACGGATCGTCACGATAGTTATCGGCGGCGCGGCCGACCGCTTTGGGATCGGGTGAAAATTCCTCCGCCAGTCGGTCAAAAAAAGCCTCCAGGCTCGCGCCCTCGAGCTGCTGGTAGGCGGCGAGGGCCTCGCGCGCGAGGCTAGCCCCCGAAGCTTCGCCGCGCTCGGACAGCAGGGCGTGGCAGCCGGCAATGACCAGGCGCGCCTTGCGCGCGTCGGTCGCTGACAGCGCACCCGCGGGCCTGCTGACCGAGCCGAGCAGGCGCTTGAGGAAATTGGGTTTGTCCACGGCGATCGGGGACGGGGAATCAGGAGGCCGCGAGTTCGGCTTTGACCTCGGCCAGCAGGCGTCCGGCTTCGCTGCCCTGGATGCGCCCGATGTCGTCCTGGTACTTGAGCAGGGCGCCCAGCGTGTCGTTGACGGTGGCCGGGTCGAGCGTCATGCGATCCAGGGCCACCAGCGCCTTGGACCAGTCTATGGTTTCGGCCACGCCGGGCAGCTTGAACAAATCCATTTTGCGCAGCCGTTGCACGAACTCCACCACTTCGCGCGACAGACGCTCGGAGGCACCCGGCGCCTTGCGCCGCAGGATGTCGAGCTCGCGCTCGGCGTCCGGGTAATCGACCCAGTGATAAAGGCAGCGGCGTTTGACCGCGTCGTGGATTTCACGCGTGCGGTTGGAAGTGAGGATGACGATGGGCGGTTTTTTCGCCGCAATGGTGCCGATCTCGGGCACCGTCACCTGGAAGTCGGAGAGGATCTCGAGCAGGTAGGCCTCGAAGGGCTCGTCGGTGCGATCCAGTTCGTCGATCAGCAGCACCGGTGGCGGCCCCTTGGCTTCGAGGGCGCGCAGCAGCGGGCGGCGGATGAGGAATTTTTCCGAAAAAATGTCCGCGCCGATCTTGTCCTTGGATGTTTCACCCGAGGCCTCGGCGAGGCGGATTTCTATCATCTGGCGCGAGTAATTCCACTCGTACACCGCACTCGCCACGTCGAGCCCCTCGTAGCATTGCAGCCGTATCAGTTCGCGGCCGAGCGATTTGGCCAGGACCTTGGCGATCTCGGTCTTGCCGACGCCGGCCTCGCCCTCGAGCATCAGCGGGCGCTCCATCTTGAGCGCAAGGAACACCGAGGTCGCAAGGCTGCGTTCGGCAACGTAGTCGGCACTCGACAGCAGTTTCAGCGTGTCGTCGACGGATTTGGGGAGAGGTTGGGTTGCCATGGGATAATTATGCCAGCAAGCGCGCTTTCCCAGAAGCAGGCGCAGTGTGCGCGGCCTTATTTTGGTGGCAGCTGCACCACGCGATCCGCGTCGATGCGAAAGGCCATCAAGTCCTCGCCGACCAGCAGCGGCCCGGTATAGGTTTTGCGCGTCATCTCGACCACTTCCTGCTCGGTCATGGGTGGCACCTTGGGTGTGCCAAGCAGGACGAAGTGGTAGTACACCGCGAGTTTCGGTTTGGTACGCGTGAACACCACGCCGGCTTCTTCCGGCTTGGTGTGGTGTTCCAGGATGACCTTGAACGCCGGCAACACGGCCAGTTCCTCGCGCGCTGCGGCAACCTGGTGGATAAGCAGGTCGGTGTTTGCGGCGTAACGAATCAGGTTTTCGTTGAATTTCGTGTCGCCCGAAATGGTGACTGACCGGCCGGCGTAGTCGATGCGATAGCCAAAGGCAGGATGCAGCATCTCGCCGTGGTCGACATCGAAGGCCGTGACCTTGACGCCGCCTTTTTCGTAAATGACGCCCTGCTTGATTTCGGTCACCTCCGAGCGGATGTTGGCCGGATCGAGTTTCTGGTCTGCGATGCGCGCCTTGATGTCCCAGTCAAAGGCTCTGGTGAGACCGTCCATGAGGTTTTGCGAGCCGGCCGGGCCGTAGACCCTGAACGGCCCTTTGCGCTGTGCCCACGGCGGCTCCAGCCAGCCCGAGAGCCACAAGTCGGGGATGCCAACGACATGGTCAGAGTGCAGGTGGGTAAGGAACAAGGCGTCGACCGCGCCCAGTTTCAGGCCGACCTGCAACAGGCGTTGCGTGCCGCCGCGTCCGGCGTCGATGAGCAGGTTCTGCCCGCCGGCCTGTACCAGCACGCCCGGGCCGAAGCGGCGCATCACCGGCATCGGGCTTCCGGTGCCCAGCAGGGTCACGCGAAACTCATCGGCGGTGGCGGAGGTGGCCGGCTGCGCCACGGCACCGGCGCTGAACAGGGTACAGACAAGCGAGCCGATTGAAAGCAGTAAGCGGACACTTTGCATGCTGTCTCCTCCGGAAGGGGGTGAAAACGCAATTCCGGCCGGATTACGCCGGCACAATATTCCAGACTTCGGAAAGCTGGGTGCCCGAGGCGCGCACGATCTTGGCGATGGGGCAGTACATTTGCAGTTCATGGCGCAGCTGGTCGATCTGCGCCTGCGTCGCATCGGTGGTGACGTCGATGAACAGCGTCATCGCCGGGAAGGGCACGGCGATGTCCTCGGCGAGGGTGACGCCGCGCCGGTCAAAGTCCGCTTCGAGGCGGATTTTCATCGCCTTGATGTCGACGCCGTTCTTGTGCGCGATCTTGTGGCTGATGACGTTGGTGCAGGCAATGAGCGCAGCGCCGAATGTCTCGGTCGGGCTCATGCCAAGATTGGTGCCGCCGCGCTCGACCGGTTCATCGATGACCGTGGACAGGCCGCGAATGCTGACGTCGGTGCGCGAATGCGAACGCACCACGCCTTCTATGCGCATCTTGATGGTGGTTTTTTCCCTGACAACAGCCATTGTCTTGCTCCTTCAGAAACAAAAATGTGGTTGGGCGGCGCAGTGGTGAGTCGGACACGCAACGGCCATCATTGCTGCGCATGCATGAAAGCCAGCCATGATATTCCGCCTCTTTGATTGCTGGCAATCGATTCGTGCGCTACATTGGCACGCTCGGTGATATTCGCGGTGGCCCGATTGGCCTGCAACCTCAACAAGTGGGGCGTCATGACCAAGACTGATTCGACAAAGTGGACGCGCAGGCTGCTCGCGGCGCTGCTCCTTGGTGCCTGTATGGGCACGGCGGTGGCGCAGGACTATCCGGTCAAGACGGTGCGCTGGATCAGCCCCTGGCCGCCGGGCGGGGCCAACGATATTTTCTCCCGGTTGATAGCGCAAAAGCTGACCGAATCGCTCGGCCAGACGGTGATCGTTGACAACCGGCCCGGGGCCGCCGGCGCAATCGGTACCGAGGCGGCGGCCAAAGCCCCGGCGGACGGCTACACCCTCACGCTGGGCAGTTCGCCCACGCATGCGATTGCACCCAGCCTCAATCCGGCCCTGCCTTATGACCCGCTGCGCGATTTCGACGCCGTCATCCTGGTGGCCGTGGTGCCCAACGTGCTGGTGGTCAATCCCGCGCTGCCGGTCAATTCGGTGAAGGAACTCATGGCGTACGCCAAGAGCCAGCCCGGCAAACTGAACTTCGCTTCGGCCGGCAATGGCACCTCGCAGCACTTGTCGGGCGAATTGTTCAAGGTGATGACGGGTGTGGACATGGTACATGTGCCCTACAAGGGCACCGCCCCGGCGCTCAACGACCTGCTCGCCGGGCAGGTGCAACTGTCGTTCGACAATATTCCGGCCTTGCTGCCGCACATCCAGTCGGGCAAGTTGCGTGCACTGGCGGTTACGCCTGCGCTGCGCTCGGTTGCACTGCCGGATCTTCCGACGGTGGCCGAGGCGGGCGTGCCCGGCTATGACGCCAGCGTCTGGTTTGGCGTGTTCGTGCCGGCGGGAACGCCGCGCCCGGTCATCCAGCGCCTGTACACCGACATCACCAAGGCACTCGCCGCGCCCGACCTCAAGGCACGCATGGCGGCAATGGGGGCGGAGGTGTCGGGTATGGGGCCGGACGAATTTCGTGAGTTCTGGCGCAAGGAAATTCCAAAGTGGGCGGGTGTCGTCAAGGCCGCCGGAATCAAGGGGAACTAGCATGACGTTTTCGATTATCGCCAGATGTGCGCGGACCGGCATGTTCGGCATCGGCATCGCAACGCGACCGATGGCGATCGGCGCCAAGTGTCCCTTCCTCAAGGCCGGCATGGGCGGACTGGTGGTTCAGGCCAACGGCGATCCGCGGCTGGGGCCGCTGGGCCTGCGCCTGCTTGAGATGGGTTATTCCGCGGAAAAGGTTTTAAGCGAGATTGCCTCCAGCGACGGCGCCGAGAACATGCGCTGGCGCCAGATGGCGGTGGTGGACAAGGACGGCAGGATCGCGGTGCACACCGGCAAGGACAACGAGGACTGGAAGGGCCATGTGAGCGGAGCCGGCTATGTTGCGCTGGGCAACCGGCTGACCAGCGGGCGCACCGCCAGTGCAATGGGCGAGGCTTACGAAAAAGCCGATGGCGAGGAACTGGCGGAACGCCTGGTGCGCGCGCTCGAGGCAGGGCGCGATGCCGGCGGGCAGGTGGCGGGCCAGCATTCTGCGGCGCTGCTGGTGGTTAATAAAAAATCCTACGCCTGGGTCGACCTGCGCGCCGACGAACACAACGAACCCATCGGTGAATTGCGCCGTCTTTACGGTTTATACATCCCGCTGATTCCCTACTACGACACCCGGCCATCCAACCCGAGCATGCCGCGCGACGACGACTGGCGCAAGCAGACCGGGGTCAAGGGCGGGCCGCGCTAGGGGGCAAATGAGGGGCGAATAAAAAACCCGCCGCCAGAACCGGGAGCGGGGTTGCGGGAACGCTGGCGCGTCCCGTCCAGCGGGACGCTTATTTCAGTGCAGCTTACCTGTTGGAACAAGGGGGCGACGCCCCCTTGATATCCCCCACATAAGCTTGCGCAAACGCTTCGCTTATTTAAGCGCCGCTTCCACCGCGCGTTTGGCCATCACCGTGATCAGGTGCGAACGGTAGTCGGCCTTGGCGTGCATGTCATTGTTGAGGTTGTCCTCGGCTACCTTGATGCCGGCCACGGCTTCGGGGGTGAACTTGGCGGCGAGGGCTTTTTCCATTTCCGGCACGCGGAACACGCCTGCCGCAGCACCGGTCACCGCCACGCGCACGCTTGAACCAAAATCGGCGACGAACACGCCGACGATGGCATAGCGCGAGGCCGGGTTCTTGAACTTCATGTAGGCGGCGCGCTTGGGTACCTGGAAGCTGACGGCGGTGATGATTTCCCCGGCCTGCAGCGCCGTTTCGTACATGCCCTTGAAAAACTCGTCGGCCGAGATCTTGCGCTTGTCGGTGATGACGGTGGCACCCAGGGCAACGAGGCCTGCGGGGTAATCGGCCGCCGGGTCGTTGTTGGCGACCGAGCCGCCTATGGTGCCCATGTTGCGCACCATGCGATCGCCGATGCCACCGGCCAGCGCGGCGAGGGCCGGAATGGCTTTCTTCACCTCGGCCGAGGCGGCGACCTGGGCGTGGCGCGTCATCGCCCCTATGGTGACGGTGTTGCCCTCGGTCTTGATACCGGCGAGGTCCTTGATCGTGCTGATGTCAACGATGTCGGACGGGTTGGCGAGGCGCAGTTTCATCGCCGCGATCAGGCTCTGTCCGCCGGACAGGACTTTGGCGTCGGCATTTTTGCCCAGCAGGGCGGTGGCGTCGGCGACGGATTTGGCTTTTTGATAATTGAACGCGTACATGGTTTCTTTCTCCTAAGAATCTTCTTGCGCTATGAGGGGATGGCTCCCCTCATGCGCCCCTGAATCGGTCTGTTGCAAAATGGATTTTGCAACAGGCATTACGTAACTTTGTTGTCGTTGATCACGCGCCATATGCGCTGCGGCGTCGCAGGCATGGCAATGTCTTTTACGCCGAGGGCGTCGGTGATGGCGTTCATCACTGCGGCCGGGGCGCCGATGGCGCCGGCCTCGCCGCAGCCCTTCACGCCGAGCGGGTTGTGGGTGCAGGCGGTTTCCTTGGTGCCGACCTTGAACGAGGGCACGTCGTCGGCGCGCGGCATGCAATAGTCCATGTAGGTGCCGGTGACGAGCTGGCCGGTGTCCGGGTTGTAGTAGCAACCCTCGGTCAGCGCTTGGCCTATGCCCTGGGTGAGGCCGCCGTGCACCTGGCCCTCGACGATCATTGGATTGACGATCTTGCCGAAGTCATCGATGGCGGTGAAATTGACGATGCGCGTGACGCCGGTGTCCTTGTCGATTTCCACCTCGCAGATGTGCGTGCCGGCCGGGAAGGTGAAGTTGGTCGGGTCGTAAAAGGCGTTTTCGTTAAGGCCGGGCTCGAGCTTGTCGAGCGGGTAGTTGTGCGGCACGTAGGCGGTGAGCGCGACGCTGGCAAAGGGCACCTGCTTGTCGGTGCCGGCGACGCGGAACACGCCGTCGCGAAACTCGATATCGGTATCGGATGCCTCCATCAGGTGGGCGGCGATTTTTTTGCCCTTGGCGATGACCTTGTCCACCGCCTTGACGATGGCGGTGCCGCCGACCGACAGCGAACGCGAGCCGTAGGTGCCCATGCCGAACAACACCTTGGAGGTGTCGCCGTGGACGATGTCGACGTCTTCCATCGGGATGCCCAGGCGCTCGGCCACCACTTGCGCGAAAGTCGTTTCATGGCCCTGGCCGTGGCTGTGGCTGCCGGTGAACACGCTGACTTTGCCGGTCGGGTGCACACGCACCTCGCCCGCCTCGAACAGGCCGGCGCGCGCACCGAGGGCGCCGGCGACATTGGACGGGGCGAGGCCGCAGGCCTCGATGTAGCAGGCATAACCCAGGCCGCGCAGCTTGCCGCGCTTGGCCGCTTCCATCTTGCGCGCGGCAAAGCCGGCGACGTCGGCCACTTTCAGGCCCTCGGCGAGGGTCGCCTCGTAATTGCCGATGTCGTAGAGCAGGGCAACCGGGGTCTGGTAGGGAAAGCTGGTGATGAAATTCTTTCGACGCAGCGCCGAAGGATCGACTTTGAGCTCGCGCGCCGCCTGCTCGACAATGCGCTCGACTAGGTAGGTCGCCTCGGGGCGCCCGGCGCCGCGATAGGCGTCCACCGGCGCGGTGTTGGTGAACACCGCCGTCACCTCGGCGTAAATCGCCGGTGTTTTGTATTGGCCGGCGAGCAGCGTGGCGTAAAGAATGGTCGGGATGCACGAGGCGAAGGTCGACAGGTAGGCGCCCATGTTGGCGGTGGTGGCCACGCGCAGCGCAAGGAAGTTACCGTCCTTGTCCAGGGCCAGTTCGGCCTTGCTGACATGGTCGCGGCCGTGGGCGTCGCTGACAAAGGATTCGGAGCGATCGGCCGTCCACTTGATGGCGCGGTTGACCTGCTTTGACGCCCAGGTGAGGGCCACGTCCTCGGCGTAGAGGTAAATTTTCGAGCCAAAGCCGCCGCCGACGTCGGGTGCGACCACACGGACCTTGTGCTCCGGCAGTCCCAGTACAAAGGCGGTCATCAACAGGCGCTCGACGT
The DNA here is from genome assembly GCA_945861875.1 of Bordetella parapertussis. Taxonomy (GTDB): domain Bacteria; phylum Pseudomonadota; class Gammaproteobacteria; order Burkholderiales; family SG8-39; genus CAITSH01. Next base: position 35,189 of record CAMAWC010000023.1, on the reverse strand, counting down.
GCGGGTTCTGGCTGGAAACGTACAGGGTGTAGCTCTCGTCGGCGCGCGAGTACACGGCGTTGGCGGCGCGCGGTTCGATGGCGTTGGGAATCAGGCGGTTGTTGATGAATTCGAGCGTGGTGACGTGCGCGGCGGCGGCAAAGGCCTTGTCCACCGCGGCCTTGTCGCCGAGGCCCCAGACATAGCAGGTGTTCTCGGGTGCGAGTTCGTCGTGCACCTGCGGCGCGCCTTTTTTGCGCGCATCCTCAGCGCGCACCACGGCCGGCAGCACCTCGTAATCGACTTCGACGAGTTCGGCCGCATCGCGCGCCTGGTGCTGCGTTTCGGCGATGACCATGGCGACATGGTCGCCGACATAGCGCGCCTTGCCTTGCGCCAGCACTGGGTGTGGCGGCTCCTTCATCGGCTGGCCGTCAGAGCCTGTGATCAGCCAGCCGCAGGGCAGGCCGTTGATCTTGGCGGCGGCGATGTCCTCGCCGGTGTATATGGCGATGACACCCGGCGCCTTGAGCGCGCGGTTCTTGTTGATGCCCTTGATTTTGGCGTGCGCGTGCGGCGAGCGCACGAATGTGGCGTAACTCTGGTGCGGCAGGTCGACGTCGTCGGTGTAATTGCCCGAGCCGGTGAGAAAGCGATAGTCCTCGCGGCGCTTGACGCCCTGGCCGATGAATTTCATGTCACCCATGATCAGTCTCCTTTGGTCGCGCCATCACCCCTTGCGGCGGCGATGGCCGGCGCGGGATGCGTGCCCCGCGCGTCCATTTACTGGCGAACGGGAATTACGGGTTCAGCGCTTCGGAGGCGGCTTTTATCGATTTGACGATGTTGTGATAACCGGTGCAGCGGCACAGGTTGCCGTCGAGCTGTTCGCGGATCTGCTCCTCGGTCGGGCGCGGGGTGTTCTTTACCAGGTCGAGCGCGCTCATGACCATGCCCGGCGTGCAAAAACCGCACTGCAGGCCGTGGTTCTGGCGGAAGGCTTCTTGCATCGGGTGCAGCGTGCCGTCGGCGGCTGCAATGCCTTCGATGGTGGTGATGGTCGCCCCCTCGGCCTGCATGGCGAGGATGTTGCAGCTTTTGATCGCGCGGCCGTCGAGGTGGATGGTGCACGCGCCGCACTGCGCGGTGTCGCAGCCGACGTGCGTACCGGTGAGGCGCAGCGTGTCGCGGATGAAATTGACGAGCAGCGTGCGCTCCTCGACATCGTGGCTGACGGCCTTGCCGTTGATGGTGAACGAGACCTTGGTGGTCATGGGTACTCCTCCTGATTGCCTGGTGTTCTGGATGTATTGCCGAAGGCCGCATCACGATGGGGCTGGTGCGGTGGTGCGCCTGTTTCACGCCTGTGCGAATCCTAGCCCACGTATGCGCCATAAGCAAATGGCGATACCTGATAGATCCGAAACCTGCCATTCCGGGCGCGACGGGGAATCTGCTTTTAAATCAGGCTAAAGCCGATTCCCCGACCCGGGGTCTCGGAATGACAGGTTTCCATTTTATGACCGCTCGCCGCGGGCTTGACGCGGGTAAACCCCGCGACTAGGCTAAAATACGAAGGCTCACTACGATCCGAGGACATACCGTGGACAGTGTTGATCTGGAAGTAATACGCAGCGCCATTGCCTGGACCGATGCCGGCCATCGCGCCACCATAGGCACGGTGACGCATACCTGGGGTTCGGCGCCGCGGCCGGTGGGCGCGATGCTGGCGATACGCGACGACGGCCATGTCAAGGGTTCGGTTTCCGGCGGTTGCGTCGAGGACGACCTCATCGACAAGGTCAAGGCCAATGCGCTGGGCGTGACGCGTCCCTCGGTGGTGACCTACGGCGTTACCCAGGAGCAGGCCAACCGCTTCGGGCTGCCCTGCGGCGGTACGCTGCAACTGGTGCTCGAGCCGGTGGGCGGGCAGTCGCGCCTGAAGGAGTTGCTGGAAATCATCGAGCGCCACGAACTGGTGGCGCGCCACCTCGACATGGATACGGGCGCGGTGCGCCTCGAGGCGGGCAAGTGGTCCGACTACCTCGAATTCGACGGCAAGGTTCTCAAGTCTGTGCACGGCCCCAGCTGGCGCCTCTTGATCATCGGCGCCGGGCAGTTGTCCGGGTTTCTTGCGCAAATGGCGCAGGCGCTTGACTACCACGTCATCGTCTGCGACCCGCGCGAGGAATACGCCGACGAGTGGAATGTCGCCGGCGTGCCGCTCAATCGCGGTTACCCCGACGATGTCGTGCTCGCCCTAAACCTCGACGCGCACAGCGCCGTGGTGGCGGTGACGCACGACCCCAAGCTCGATGACATCGCGCTGATCGAGGCGCTCAAGTCGCCGGCATTTTACGTCGGCGCGCTGGGCTCGAAAAAGAACAACGACGCGCGGCGCAGCCGTCTCACCGAATTCGACCTTTCGGCCGGCGAGATCGCGCGCCTGCACGGGCCGGTCGGCCTGAAAATCGGCAGCAAGACGCCGCCGGAGATTGCCGTGGCGATCCTGGCCGAGATGACCGCGGTGCGCCACGGCGTGAAAATTCCCGAGACCATCGAGCCGGCCAAGCTCAACGTCAGCGCCGGTTGCGCGCTTCCCTCAGCCGGGCGATGAAGGCGGCACCGGCTGGAAAGCCGCATCTGGTACGAATGGCGCTTACTTAAGCAACCCCCGTCATTCCGGGGCCGCGTAGCGGAACCCGGAATCCATGGGGTTCGTCGCTCAGGTACAAACCCAACCCCATGGATCCCCGCTTTCGCGGGGATGACGACAATGGGGGGGTAAAGCGCTTAAGTAAGTGCCATTCGCATCTGGTGCGGGTTTCCGGCGGATGGCATAGTGGGCGAAAAGTGATATGTGAAAAGTGAAATGTAAGTTGTGAAGAGCGGAGGCAGATAAATTTTTCAGTTTTGGCATTCACTTGTTTCTGTTACTTTTCACTTTTCACCATTCATCACGCCATTCACCACACCATTCACCATTTCCGATTCTCCGGTATAGCAGGAGGCCTTGCAAATGTTCCCGAAAAATTACTGGTATGTCATGTGCGAGGCGAGCGAGCTTACCGACAAGCCGTTTGCGCGCACCATTCTTAACATGCCGCTGGTGGCCTACCGCACCCCCTCGGGCGAGGCGGTGGTGCTGGAGGACTTTTGTCCGCATCGCGGCTTGCCCTTGTCGCACGGTAAATGCGAGGGCGAGGGCATACGCTGCGGCTACCACGGCATGCTGGTCGGCCCTGATGGCAGCTGCCATTCCATGCCGGGCCAGCCCAATATCAGCCGGCTCAAGGGCGTGAAACGTTTTGCCGTGATCGAGAAATTCGATTTCATCTGGGTCTGGCACGGCGAGGCCGGGCAAGCCGATGCGGCCAAATTGCCGCCGCTGCCCTGGGGCGAGGGCACGGCCTGGGCTTACGGCGGCGGTGTGTTCCGGGTCGGTTGCAACTACCAGTTCCTCATCGACAACCTGATGGACCTGACGCACGAAAAATACGTCCATCCCACCAGCCTGGGGCAAAAGGAAATCGACGAAACCAAACCCGAGCTCTCCCTCAAGGGCGACGAGGTGTTCCTGACGCGCTGGATGATAGACGTCAAGCCGGCACCGTTCTGGGCGGTGATGATCAACACCGAAAAGAACTGCGACCGCTGGCAGGTCTGCCACTTCGTGCCGCCCTCGTACGTGTTCATCGACGTCGGCGTTGCCATCACCGGCACCGGTGCGCCGCAGGGCGACCGCTCGCAGGGCATTACCGGCCTCGTTGTCAACCTGATGACCCCGGAGACCGAGACCACCTCCTGGCACTTCTGGGGCATGGCGCGCAATTTCAAGATCACCGAACCGGCGGTGACCGCGCAGATCCAGAAAAACCAGGGCGGCGTGGTGCTCGAGGACAACATCGTGCTCGCCGCACAGCAGGACAGCGTGTTGCGTTACGCCGGCAGGCGTCTGGCCAGTCTCGACATCGACCGCGGCGGTTCGAATGCGCGCAAGATCATCGAGAAACTCTGCCGCGCGCAAGCGGCGCCGGAACAGGCTGAAACGGCGCAGGGTGATTAGCGGCATTCTTCTTGCGGCAGGATCGGCTTCCCGGTTTAGCTTCGACGTCACGCCGGCTGACGCCGGCATGAGTCTTCACTGAAACTCGACGATGATTACCGGAATACTTCTCGCTGCAGGGTCAGCGTCTCGTTTTAGTTGCGGCGTCACGCCCGCTTCGCGTGCATGAGTCTTCACTGAAACTCGACGATGATTACCGGAATACTTCTCGCTGCAGGGTCAGCGTCTCGTTTTGGTTCCAACAAGCTGCTGCACCTTTTGCCCGACGGCACGCCCATCGCCCTGGCTGCGGCGAAGAACCTGATTGCGGCGATTCCCGATTGTGTCGCGGTTGTGCGACCCGGCGCGCGTGAGCTCACGCGCGTGTTGCGCGAGGCCGGGTTTCGCGTTGTCGCCTGCACCCACGCCAACCATGGCATGGGCCACACCCTCGCCAGCGGTGTGCGCGCATCGCGCGATGCCAGCGGCTGGGTGGTCGCCCTCGCCGACATGCCGTTTATCCAGCCTTCGACCATTCGCCGTGTCGCCGACGAGTTGCACGAGGGCGGCGTGATTGTTGCAGCCGGGTTCGAGGGCAAGCGCGGCCACCCGGTCGGATTTGCGCGGCGTTTCCAACAGGAACTGCGCGCGCTCACCGGTGACGAGGGTGCGCGCAAGCTGATCGGGGATAGTCCGAAATCGCTCACTGTGCTCGAGCTCAATGACCCGGGCGTACTGCGTGACATCGATACCCCGGCCGACCTGGAGCAGGGCGCCTGAGTATTCCGTCATTCCCGCGGAAGCGGGAATCCACCTTGATGTGGAACTTCGATTTAAAAGGTCAAAATGGGTTCCCGCTTCCGCGGGAACGACGGCGCAGGGAATTCTTCAGTGCCCGCTTGTCTGATACGATTGCCGTGTCAACTTTCAAAATCATTTTTTCATGAACGCCCCAGCCACCAGCCTGCCTGTTGATTACAAAGACGTTGCCGCCGCGGCCAAACGCCTCGAAGGACACGCCCGGCGCACACCGGCGATGACCTCGCGCACCGTCGACGAGCGCACCGGCGCGACGGTGTTTTTCAAATGCGAGAACCTGCAGCGCATGGGGGCGTTCAAATTTCGCGGCGCTTTTAACGCGATGTCGCAACTCTCCCCGGATCAAAAAAAGCGCGGCGTGCTCGCCTATTCTTCCGGCAATCATGCGCAGGCGATCGCGCTGTCGGGCCGGCTGCTTGGCATCAACACCGTCATCGTCATGCCCGATGACGCGCCGCAGGTGAAGCTCGAGGCCACGCGAGGCTATGGCGCGGAGGTGATCGTCTACGACAAGACCAAGACCACGCGCGAGGCATTGTCGGCAAAGCTGGCGGGCGAGCGCGGCCTGTCGCTGATCCCGCCCTTCAACCATCCGCATGTCGTGGCCGGGCAGGGTACGGCCGCGAAGGAGCTGATCGAGGACGCCGGCGCGCTCGATTACCTGCTGGTGTGCTGCGGCGGCGGCGGCCTGCTCTCGGGTTGCGCCATCGCCGCCGATGCGCTCTCGCCCGGATGCCGGGTCATCGGCGTCGAGCCCGAGGCGGGTGATGATGTGACGCGCTCGTTCAAGACCAAGACACTGCAGTCCTGCCACAACCCGGACACCATCGCCGACGGTGCGCGTACGCACAGCGCCGGGGACATCACCTTCCCGCTGATACTGCGCTATGTGCAGGGCATGCTCACGGTGAACGACACCGAGCTCGCGCGCACCATGTTCTGGATGTGGGAGCGCTTGAAAATCGTCGTCGAGCCCACCGGCGCACTCGCCGCCGCGGCGCTGCTGGAGGGCAAGCTCGATGCCGATGCGATTCGCGGAAAACGCATAGGCGTTATCATTTCCGGCGGCAACGTCGACCTGAAGGAAGCGGCGCGGCTGCTGCTCAAGAGCGCATGACCATGACTGCAGCCGCGCAAGTAGTAAAGGATTACCTCGCCGCCATGGAAGCGCGCGACCTTGCGCTGGCCAAGGCATTTCTGGCGCCGGGCTTTGTCATGCTGTTCCCGGGTGGAATGGTGTTCACGCAGCTCGAGGAATTGGTCGCGCGTTCGAAGCCGCGCTACCGCTTTGTCAAAAAGACCTACGAGCGCTTTGATGAAGCCGCATCAGCCGAAGGCAGCGTGGTGTATTGCTTTGGCACGCTGTACGGCGAGTGGCCGGACGGCAAGGCCTTCAGCGGCATCCGGTTTATCGACCGATTTACCGTGCGCGAGGGCAAGCTGGTGGACCAGAAGGTCTGGAACGACCTTGGTGAAGCGCGGCCGCAAAACCCGGGTCAGACCACGGCTTCTTAAATGGGGCGGCGGGAGGGAATTCGCCCCGAAACAGTGGTCTGACCTGGATTCTGCGGCGCGGGTCGCGCCGCGAACTCAGGTAAAGTCGAGCCGCGTTTCTATAATGACGCCGTAGAGTTCGACCGGCTCGCGCCCGCCAATAAGCAGTTCGGGCAGGGCTACGGTGTCGGTGACGGTGCAGCTCTCCTGCATCGCCTGTTTTACAGCGGCGCTGAACACGATTTCGCCGGCGCGCGCGCGGCGCATGAAACGCACCGCCAGTCCGACGCAGTCGCCAAACACCGTATGGACCCGCAGGTCGGGCGTCCCGCCGGTCACGCCAATCTCACCGACCACCGCCTCGCCGCGATTGATGCCTATGCCAAGCGCGGTGCGTATGCCGAATTCTTCGGTCCATTCATCGGCCATGGCCTGGAAGCTGGTTTGCATCTGCTGCGCGCAGGTGATGGCGCGACAAAGTGTTTCCGGGTCATCGCCCGATTCACCCGTGGTCCCGGCGCCGAAGGCGGCGAGCAGTGTGTCGCCCTGGATATTGACCATGACGCCGCCGTTGCATTCAATCATCTCATTCATGCTGGAGAAAAAGGCTTCGAGCAGGGCGAGCACGGTTGAAGCCGGCAGGATTTGCGAGTTTTGCGTGAAGCCGCGCATATCGGCGCTGAGCACCACCACCTCGCGCCGTTCGCTGCGTCTGGCGGCGAAGGCCGCAGCCTCGCGTCTCCTTGACGCCGCGTCTGCGACAAGGGGGGGGGCAACTGAAAGTGGCAAAACGTTGGCATTCATCATGCCAAGAGCATAAGTGCGGAACACGTCGCTCCGCTGTGCAAAAGGTCACATTTGCCTGCGTGTTGCGCTGCGTTTGGGCATGAATGGTACGAAATTGGGGTTTAACGGTGCGTTTAGGGCCGCTTTTTCAGGCCGCGCCCGGGCGTGACCAGTGCGCAAAGCACAATCCCACACCGGTCAGTGCGCGCGAGCGGTAGGCCGGCACATAGCTCAGCCAGTCCAGTTCGAGGCCGGCGATTGCGGCCGAAACGCAAATCCAGTTGCGGATTTCCGACGAACCCGAGCGCAGCACTTCAACCGGCAGTCCGGCCAGTGTGTCGAGGTCGCGACCGCGCAGCGCCGCCACCACCTTGTCGTCAAGCGCTTCGTTGACAAGAAAGTGGCTCAACCCGCCCGAGGCCATGATGCCCACGCGCAAGTCGGCGGCAAGGCTGTCGATCAATTCGCGCAGCGCAAGTCCAAGGTCGCGGCAGCGTCCGGGTGTGGGAACGTTGGGTGGGTAATAGGTGTTGAGGAACACCGGCACGACGGCGACAGGATTGTCACGCAGGTACTTGCGGTGCACGAAGGAATAGGCGTGGCCCTCGAACTGATCGTTCACCAGCGCCTTTACTGCGGTGATGTCAAAGCCGCGTCCGGTGAGGCCGGTGGTGAGATGCGTGGCGAGGACCGGATGGCAGGGATAGTGGCGCTCGGCGCCGTCCTCGAGGCGGCCGGCCTGGTCGCGGTAATACCAGTCTTCGGGCAGGGGCGAGGGCGCCGGCGCGTTGCGAATGGTCGCGCCGGTGTAGATGGCTATGGCCGGACGGCAGTTGTCCTTGAAAATTTCGCGCTGGTCGTCGCCGACGATGACCAGCACGTCGAGCTTTGCCGCGGCGATATCCGCCTTGAGGCGCGCCATGGCGGTGCTGGTGTCCTCGAAGTAACGCGTGATGGCGTCGGGTGCGATGCGCTGTTTTGCATCGGCCGGCAGGTGCTCAAGCAGGTACTGGAATGACCGTTCCTCTCCGGAAAAATCATTGATCGGCGCCTTGACGTCGATGTGATCGAACAGCTTGAGCCAGTTTGCAAGGGGCGACAGCAGCATGGTGCTGTGCGATGTGCCGAATGCGGCGACGAGTTTGGCCATGGTCGCTTAGCGCCGCGTCCAAACCTGCCAGCGTTCCCTGTCGGCGAATACCGGCAGTGAATCCTCCACCGCTTCATCGACGCCGCAGGTAAAGCCCGTTTCGAGCAGCGACGACAGCTGCCCTGCGGCAAGGCCGAAGGGCGGGCCGCGCAGTTCGTCACTGAAAAAATAAAATCCGGCGATGCGTCCGCCCGGTTGCAGCAAGGCCTCCATGCGCTCTGCGTAATCGATCCACAGGTGGCGCGGCAGGGCACAAAGGAAGGCGCGTTCGTAAACGAGGTCGACCGGCGGCGCGGCGAAGTTGAAAAAATCCGCCTGCAGCAGGCAGTCGGGCAGGTCGCGCAATTCGATGCGTGCGCGCTCGATGGCGGCCGGCGCGAAGTCTATGGCGAGCACATCCCAGCCGGCATTGAAAAAAGCGCGTATTTCGTAGCCAGAGCCGCAACCGGGGATGAGCACGCGTCCCGGTTTTTCCGTGGCGAGGAATTGTGCCAGCCTGGCCGGGGTGCGGCCGGCGTCCCAGGGGGTGGTGCCCTCGCGAAATCGTCGTTCCCAGAATTCCGGAAGGGCGGGGTCCTGCTTGATCAAGGCTGACTCCTCAACGGGCCGGGCAAACCGGCCAAATACGGACGGCTGGGGCATTTTACCGTCATCCGCGGTGCTTCCGGCGCCGGCTAAAGGGCCTGGACAGACATGGTAAAATACTGATTATTCAACGTTTGGACTGTTTTTTTCGCCCAAACACGTTTTTATCCAGCTGTAGTACGCCCATCAGGACACCCGTCGCATGTTTGATCTGAACCAGACCCTTGCCCAAGCCGATCCCGAACTTTGGGCCGCCGTACGCGCCGAAAACCAGCGCCAGGAAGACCATATCGAGCTGATCGCTTCGGAAAACTATGTCAGCACCGCCGTGCTCAAGGCACAGGGCTCGCAACTGACCAACAAATATGCCGAGGGTTATCCGGGCAAGCGTTATTACGGCGGTTGCGAGTTTGTCGATGTCGCCGAGCAACTGGCGATTGACCGCGTCAAAAAACTCTTCGGCGCCGAAGCGGCCAATGTGCAACCGAACTCGGGCTCGCAGGCCAACCAGGCGGTGTTTTTTGCCATGCTAAAGCCTGGCGACAGCTTTCTGGGCATGTCGCTGGCGATGGGCGGCCACCTCACCCACGGCTCGCCGGTGAACATGAGCGGCAAGTGGTTCAACGTGTTGAGCTACGGCCTCAACGCCAAAGAGGAAATCGACTACGACGCGATGGAGCTCCTCGCGCGCGAGAAAAAGCCCAGGCTGATTCTCGCCGGCGCCTCGGCCTACGCGCTGCACATCGATTTTGAGCGCATGGCGCGCCTCGCCAAGGAAGTCGGTGCGTATTTCATGGTCGACATGGCGCACTACGCCGGCATGATCGCCGCCGGTGAATATCCCAATCCGGTGGGCGTTGCCGATTTTGTCACCAGCACCACGCACAAGACCCTGCGCGGGCCGCGCGGCGGCATCATCCTGATGAAGGCCGAACACGAAAAAGCCATCAACTCGGCGATATTCCCCGGCATCCAGGGCGGCCCGCTGATGCACGTGATTGCCGCCAAGGCGGTGGCCTTTGGCGAAGCGCTGCGCCCCGAATTCAAGGCCTACCAGAAACAAGTGATCGTCAACGCACGCGTCATGGCCGAGACCCTTGCCAAGCGCGGGCTGCGCATCGTTTCCGGGCGTACCGAAAGCCACATGTTCACGCTGGACCTGCAGGCAAAGAACATCACCGGCAAGGACGCCGAGGCCGCGCTGGGCCTCGCGCACATCACCGTCAACAAGAACGCCATTCCCAACGACCCGCAAAAGCCGTTTGTCACCAGCGGCATCCGCATCGGCTCGCCGGCCATGACCACGCGCGGCTTCGGCGACAAGGAGGCGGTCAAGGTGGCCAACCTCGTCGCCGACGCGCTCAACGCCCCGGCCGATGAAGCCAACCTGGCGCGGGTGCGCGGCGGCGTGGCCGAGTTGTGCGACGCTTTCCCGGTTTACAGGCAGGGATAGGAAAAAACAGTGAAAGGTGAAAAGTGAAGGGTGATGAAAAGCGGATGGGTGCCATTGTGAGGGTGTCGCGTTTCGGTGCTCGTCCTTTTCACTTTTCACTTTTCACTCTTCACCAAATTCACCGGATTCGCTCGCGATGAAGTGCCCTTTTTGCAAGGCCGACGACACCTCGGTCATCGACTCGCGCCTCTCCGAGGACGGGGACAGTGTGCGCCGCCGCCGCGAGTGCGGCGATTGCAGCAAGCGCTTTACCACCTACGAACGGGTCGAGTTGTCCATGCCGATGGTGGTCAAGTCCAACGGCTACCGTATCGCCTACGACCGCGAAAGAATGCGCATCGGCTTCATGCGCGCGCTGCACAAGCGCCCGGTGCCCACGCCGGCGGTGGACGAGGCCATCACCCGCGTCGAGCAGCGCATCCTCGCGCTGGGCGAGCGCGAAATAAAAAGCCGCGTCATCGGCGAACTGGTGATGCGCGAACTGAAAAAAATGGACGACGTCGCCTACATTCGTTTCGCCTCGGTCTACGAAGACTTCCAGCGCGTCGACGATTTTCGCGACGCCATCGCCCAGGTCCGCAAGCCCGGCGCCAAGCGCGCCCGCTGAGTTTTCCCCTCTCCCCGGAAACGGGGAGAGGGTAGGGTGAGGGGAGCGAGCACCCGTGGCCATCGCCCAAAGACGTGATGTGTGATTCTTATCCATGAGTAATTTTTCTGAAGCCGATCGGCTGCACATGGCCGAGGCGCTGCGCCTCGCCGAAAAAGGCCTGTGGACCACCACCCCCAATCCGCGCGTCGGCTGTGTCATTGTCAATAATGAAAAGGTGGTGGGCGGCGGCTGGCACGAAAAAGCCGGTGGCCCGCACGCTGAAACCATTGCGCTCGCCGAAGCCGGCGCACGCGCCGCCGGTGCGACCATATATGTCACGCTCGAGCCATGCAGCCATCACGGCCGCACGCCGCCTTGTGCCGATGCGCTGATCGCCGCCAAGCCGGCGCGCGTGGTCGCGGCGATGCAAGACCCCAACCCCGAAGTCGCCGGCGCCGGTTTTGCCAGGCTCAAGGCTGCAGGCATCGCCGTCGAGTCCGGACTGATGCAGGATGAGGCGGCTGAACTCAACATCGGCTTTGTCGCACGCATGACGCGCGGCCGGCCCTGGGTGCGCATGAAAATCGCCGCCACCCTGGACGGCCGCACCGCGCTCGCCAACGGCCAGAGCCAATGGATCACCGGTGCCGAAGCGCGGCGCGACGGCCATGCCTGGCGTGCGCGCGCCTGTGCCGTGCTCACCGGCATAGGCACGGTGCGTGATGACGACCCGCTGCTGACAGTGCGCGATGTGTCCACCCCGCGCCAGCCGCTGCGCGTGGTGGTCGACTCAAGGCTGCAACTTGCACCGACGGCGCGCATTCTTGAAGGCGGTGGTGTGCTGGTGGTGAGTGCGATCGACGATCGCGCCAGGATCAGCGCACTGGCCGCCCGTGGCGCCGAAGTCATCGTGCTCGCCAATGCGCAAGGCAAGACCGACCTCGAAGCCATCATGCGCGAACTCGCGCGCCGCGGCATCAACGAAGTGCATGTCGAGTCCGGCAGCAAGCTCAACGGGTCGCTGTTGTCCGCCGGCATGGTTGACGAGCTGCTGCTCTATTACGCGCCCAGCTTGCTGGGGGATTCGGCGCGTGGCATGTTCAACCTGCCGAAATTTGATTCGCTCGAGAAAAAGACGTCGCTGCGGTTTCATGACGTTCGTCGTATTGGCGGGGATTTGCGGGTTTTGGCACGGTTTTAGATGTGCCGTCGGCTGGAGAGCCGCTCTGGTAGAGGGTTTCCAGCTCATTGACTTGCAATGTCATTGCGAGGAGGCGAAGCCGACGAAGCAATCTCGTGGCCATTGCCGTCATTCCCGCGCAAGCGGGAATCCATGGGGTTGGTTCTTCGCTGCGCTAGCTACTTCTCATTTCTTGAGTTGGGTGATTTCACTCCCCTCGCGGGGAGCGAGTCACTTTCTTTTGCTTGTGCAAAATAAAGTAACCAAAGAAAAGCACACCCCACGGCACCGCCCCTTCGGGGTGCCCTGTGGTGCTCGGCAAAGCGGGCCGGTCCCTAAACTCGGCCCACAAAAACCGTGGGCCTCAGACATAGGGACCGGACTTCCCCCGCTTCGCCTGCGCTCCTCGGCGGCGCCGAAGGGGCCCAAAGTCAAAAGTCAAAACGTCGCATTGCATTGTTTGGACTTGCTTTTGACCTTGCCTTTGCCCTTGACCCTGAGGCCCGTAGGGGACGCCGAGAAGCGCAGCGCCGATGGGAGCTGTCCGGGACCTATGTCTGAGGCCCACGTGTGGGCCGAGTTTAGGTCCCGGCCCATTGGCGCGAGCATCGCAGGGTAGTCGCGCAGCGACCGTCACCTTTGGGCTCGCCTTTTCTTTGGTTACTTTATTTTGGCGAAGCAAAAGAAAGTGACTCGCCCTCCGCAGGAGGGTGAAACCACCCAACCAAAGAGCAAGAGAACGCTGGCGCAGCAAAACACCAGATAGCAGAAATCATCACGATGACGTGAACCGTCATCCCCATCTCTCTCTCCGGTAGAATCGCAGATTATGAGAAGCAAACTCTTCGTCCCCGGATCCCGTCCCGAACTCTTTGCCAAAGCCCTCGCCAGCGCCGCCGATGCGATCTCCTTTGATCTTGAAGACGCCGTCGATCCTTCGCGCAAGGAACAAGCGCGCGAGGCGGTGCGAACTTTCCTTGCTTCGCCAGAAGCGGCGGCGTCAAGCAAGCTCTTGATCGTGCGCGTCAACGCGCTGGGCACGGCTTACTTCGAGGAGGACGTGCGTGCGGTGGTGTCGCCGCGCCTGAACCTCCTTAACCTGCCCAAACCGGAATCGGCCGATGATGTGCGTGCCGCCATTGCGTCATTGGCGCGTGCCGAGGCGGAGAGGGGAATGGATGCCTCCATTGGCATTCTTGCCAATATCGAATCACCGCGCGGCCTGCGCTGTGCCTCGGAAATCGCCTCTGCCGATCGACGCGTGCTCGGGCTGCAACTGGGCTTTGGCGACCTGCTCGAACCGCTGGCGATTGACCGTTACAACGCCGCCGCCATCCAGCAGCTGCAACTCGATGTGCGCTTGGCGGCGGGTGAGGCCGGTATCTGGGCCTATGACGCGGCCTGGGCGGCGGTGAAAGATCCCGAGGGTTACCGCCGCGAAGCCGAAGCGGCGCGACGCCTGGGCTATATCGGCAAAAGCTGCATTCACCCGAGCCAGATTGCCCTTGCCAACGATGTGTTCCGGCCCAGCGACGAGGACATCGCCGCCGCGGTGCGTGTGCTCGATGCCTGGCACAGCGCGGAAAAAGACGGCGTCGGCGCCATCATGGTGGACGGGCGCATGATAGACGCGCCGTTTGCGCAGCGCGCCGCGGCCATTGTTGCGCTGGCCAGGCAGTTCGGCCTGCTGCCGGCGCAATGAGTCCGTCGCAATGAGTGCGTCGCCATGAGTCCGTCGCCATGAGTCCGTCGCCATGAGCCTGGTGCAATGAGTCCGCCGCAGCGCGACTACACGCCGCAGGCAGAAGGACCGCTCAAGGGCGTGCGCGTGCTCGACCTGTCGCGCCTGGTGGCGGGCAACACGCTGACCCAGGTGCTCGCGGACTTTGGCGCAGAGGTGATCAAGGTTGAACCGCCCGAGGGCGACACGCTGCGTGCCTGGAAAGTCGCCGGCGTGGACACCAACTGGAAGCTCTACGGCCGCAATAAAAAAAGCCTCTGCCTCGATTTTCGCAAGCCGGAGGCGCGAGCGCTGCTGCTCGATCTCGTGCCAACGGCCGCCATGCTCATCGAAAGTTTTCGTCCCGGCGTGCTCGAGGACATGGGCCTAGCACCGGCCACGCTGCACCGGCGCAACCCGGGCCTGGTGATCATCCGCATTTCCGGCTGGGGGCAGGAAGGTCCTTACAAGCGGCGACCCGGCTTTGGCACCCTGGTCGAGGGCATGTCCGGCTTTGCCTCGATGAACGGTTTCCCCGATCGTGAGCCGGTGTTGCCGCCGATGTACCTGGCCGACAGCATGGCCGGGCTCTACGGCGCCTCGGGCGCGATGATCGCGCTGCGCGAAGTCGAGCACAACGGCGGCCGCGGCCAGGTGATAGACCTGCCGCTGCTCGATCCCTTGTTCGCCGTGCTCGGTCCGCAGGCCGCCAATTACCGCCTCACCGGGGAGGTGAAAAAACGCGTTGGCAGCGGTTCAACCAACTCCGGTCCGCGCAACGCCTATCGCTGCAGCGACGGCAATTACGTCGGCTTGTCGGCCTCAACGCAAAAAATGGCCGAGCGCTTGTTTCGCACCATAGGTCGGCCCGAACTTATCGCCGACCCGCGCTACCGCAGCAATGCCGATCGTGTGGCTCACGCCGCCGACCTCGATGCCATTCTCGGCGCCTTTATCGCGCACCGCAGCCAGGCTGATAACGTCGCCTTCTTCGAAAAGGCCGAGGTGACCATAGGCCCGATCTACGACATCTCCCAACTCATCGACGACCCGCACGTCGTTGCGCGCGAACTGGTCGCCGATTATCCGGACGCCGACATGGGCGCCTATCCCATGCACCATGTCGTGCCGCGCCTCGAAGGGACGCCCGGAACCATACGCACCCCGGCGCCGCACCTGGGCGAGCACAACCGCACCGTGCTGGCTGAACTGGGTGTGGACGAGGCGGCCTATGCGCAGTTGCTGGCCGAAGGTGTGGTGTGCGAAGCGCCTGTTTAACGGAACGGGTGCTGCGCAACAGATAGCTGGAAAGCCGCTACTGGGACGAATGGCGCTTACTTAAGGAAACTCCGGTCATTCCGGGGCCGCGTAGCGGAACCCGGAATCCATGGGGTTTGTCGCTTGGGTACGAACCCAAGCCCATGGATCCCCGCTTTCGCGGGGATGACGGCAATCGGGGAGAGGTAAAGAGCTTAAGAAATTGCAATTCGCTACTTAGGCAGTTTCCCAGTCATTGCTCGATTCAAGGCGGAGGGGAACGCCCTCCCATGCAGCGCTACTGCGTTCCCGCCGCGCCGATCTTGGTCACCAGCGCGCCCCATTTCACCGCTTCGGACTTGACGTATTTTTCGGTGTCCTCGATCGACGGCGGGTCGAGCGGGATGAGGCCGAGGTTGACCATGCGCTCCTGGATGTCGGGCGACTTGACCGCGCGTTTCATTTCCTCGTGCAGCTTGTCGATGATGGCGCGCGGCGTTCCGGCACGCGCGGCCAGCATGTGCCAGGACACGGCCTCGAAGTCGGCGATGCCCGAGACTTCGGCAAAGGGTGGAATGGAGGGGAAGGAGGTGAGGCGCGTGAGCGAAGAGACGGCAAGCGGACGCAGTTTCTCGCCCTTGATCAGCTGGAATGACGCGCCGGCCTCGGCGAACGCCAGGTCAACCGTGCCGGCGACAATGTCGGCCACCGCCTGCGGGCTGCTCTTGTAGGGGATGTGCACAATGTCCAGCCCGTAGTGGCTTTTCATCATTTCCACCGCCAGTTGCGGCGCGGTGGAGGCGCCGGGGGAGCTGTAGCTCAGCTTGCCCGGATTGGCGCGCGCATAGGCGACCAGCTCGGCCACCGTCTTCACCGGCAGCGACGGCCTCGTTACCAGGATGAAGGGGGACTTGAGGTACAGCGACACCGGCGTGAAATCGGCGATCGGGTCGTAGGAGAGTTTCTTGAATACCGTCTGGTTGATGGCAAACACGCCGCTGGTGGCTACCAGCAGGGTATAGCCGTCGGCGGGCGCCGCCAGCACTGAATTGACGGCCACCAGGCCGGATCCGCCCGGCTTGTTGTCCACCACCACCGGACGGCCGAGGCTTTGCGACATTTTTTCCGCAACCGAGCGCACGATGACATCCATGCCGGTGCCCGGGGCGAGCATGATGACGATGGTAATGGGTTTGGCCGGGTAGGCCTGCGCCAGCGCGGCCGGTGCAAAGGCCAGAGCCGACAGCGCGACCAGCGCGCCGGCGAGTGCATTGAGAATACGGCGGTACATCATCTCTTTCTCCTCCAGTTTATTCATGCCGGTTCGATGCCCATTGCGCGAACTATCGCACAAAAATTTAGACGGCGCAGATTTGGGCGGTGCAGCGGATGACTTTGCCGGCTACAGGGTTCTCAGCACCGCGTCGAAGTCGACCGCCGGCTCGACAAAAGCGTTGCGCGGGAATGCCGCGAGGAAGGCCGCCCGGCGCGGGCGGTCCGGGTTGGCGGTGGAAAATTCAGTCAGCTCCAGGTCCGCCCCGTCGGCGACTTCCGGCCCGACCACGATATTCATGGCGTTCAGGCGCAGCGAGATTTTCTGCGGCCGCATCAGCGCTTCGGCGTTGTGCAATGCGTTGACCAGCACCTCAAGATTGGCGGTCAGGGCCGATCCGCCGGTCTTGAGCGCCGCCAGTTCAGCCTCGTTTTGGGCCAGCTTGCGGCGCAGTTCGGCGATATCCCTGTCCTTGTGCGACTGGCTCCCGAGCATGGCCGCCATGCCCGCGCCGCCTTGTTCCATCAGGCGCAGCCGGGCGGCCTGCAGTTTCTGGTAGGCCTCGAGCTGTTCGCCGCGCTGCTTGTTGCCGGAAATATCGCGCAGGGCCGCCAGCACCAGTGCTTCGAGCACAATGTCCTCGATACGCTTGCGCAACGGTTGCTGGTCGCGGGAAAAACCGAGCAGGCGGTAATCGCCGAAGCCGACGGTTTTTTGCGCCACGTCCTGGCGCAGCCTGTCGCCCTCCATGGCGGCGCCAAAAACGGTGCGTTCGGTGCGCGTGGCGGCAACCAGGCAGTGCACCTTCGTCATGCCCAGGGCCGGCGGTGATTCGAGAAACTCGCGCAGGTCTATGCTCCTTGACAGCGCTTCGGCGACATCGGCCGGGCGCACGAACATGGCGCGCAGCAGCGGTGTTCCGGTCCAGGATTGGGGCGTCAGATCGATTGGTGGGGGCAGGGCGGTGACAATTGCACGGGCGAAGTCGAGGGCATGCGCCACCGCGGGGGAGAGGCGCGCACGCGCATCGCCCAGGGCCTTGAGGCGCGGGTCGGCACCCTGGATGACGCTGTCTATCGCCGTGTTGAGGCGTTCACGCTCCTCGCCGCCCTCCGTGCCGCCAAACATCCAGTTGAAAAGTCCCATCTGCCCGTGTCCTGTCGAGTCAAACCGTTGCGCCGCCGAACCGGCGCAGGCGCCGCCATCAGGCCTTATCCTAACGCCGCGCAGCCCGAAGTGAAAGGGTGCAGGCGCCGCCGCGAGCCTTCGCATATTGCCTTGCGGTAAGATGCGGCATTGTTGTTTGACTAGCGAGATGCACCATGGCCCAGATGTCGCGCGATTTGACCCGTACCACGCTGGCGGTACTGTGCACATTGCTGCTCATGGCCAGTTCACTGTGGGTGCTGCGCCCGTTTCTCGCCGCGGCGGTCTGGGCGACCATGATCGTGGTCGCCACCTGGCCGCTGCTCAAGGCCGTGCAGCGGCGCCTGGGCGGCCGGCGCTTCCCGGCGGTCGTCGTCATGACACTGCTGCTGCTGCTGTTGCTGGTGCTGCCGCTGTGGCTGGCCATCGACACCATTGCCACTCGCGCCGAAGATATTACCGATATGGCGAAGAAACTCGCCGCCTCGGGGGTGCCACAACCGCCCGCCTGGGTGGCCGGCTTGCCGCTGGTCGGCGGCAACCTGGACGAATGGTGGCGCGAACTTGCAGTTGCCGGCAGGGGTGGCCTCGCGGCCAAGGTCAGCCCCTACGCGAGCCAAGCGGGCAAATGGGTTCTGGGCGAGGTGGGCGGGTTGGGCTTCATGCTCGTGCAGTTTTTTCTGGTCATGGTGTTGTCGGCCGTGCTTTATTCCAGCGGGGAAGCCGGCGCAAAAAGCGTGTTGCGTTTCGGCCGCCGCCTGGGCGGCGAGCGCGGCGAAAATTCCGTCATCCTCGCCGGGCAGGCCATACGCGGCGTGGCCCTGGGCGTGGGCGTCACGGCCATCGTGCAAACGCTGCTCGGCGGCATCGGCCTGACCATCGCCGGCGTGCCGTTTGCCGCGCTGCTCTCGGCGGTGATGCTGATCCTGTGCATCGCGCAGTTGGGACCCTCGCTGATTCTTTTCCCGGCCGTCGGCTGGGTGTTCTGGACCGGCGACACCGGCTGGGGCTACTTCTTGCTGGTCTGGAGCCTGTTTGTTGTCACGCTGGATAATTTCCTGCGTCCCGTGCTGATCAAACAGGGCGCCGATCTGCCGCTGCTGCTGATCTTTGCCGGCGTCATCGGCGGCATGCTGGGCTTCGGCCTGGTCGGCATTTTTGTCGGGCCGGTGGTGTTGGCGGTGACTTACACCCTGCTCGAGGCGTGGATCGCCGACAAGCTGGGCAGTGCGGACGTCGATTAGGGCGGCCGCCTTCTTTACTGCCCCGCCGCAGCGCAATCAGCCGGTGCGCAGCTTCATCATTTTGAGCATCTGGCGTCCCAGCAGGCCATAGGGATTTCCCAGGGTCTCGAACATCTCGTAGTGGTTGTAGCCCTGGCCCACGAGCAGGGTCACCGGCTTGCCCGCCGCCTTGACCGCCGCCGCGAACTCGCGATTCTGCCGCTGGAACTCGGGGGTTTCACGCGTGCCGTGGGCCACAATCACCGGCGCCGCCAGCTTGTCAATATGGCGTTGGGAACTTAAGCGCTCGATCGTTTCCTGGCTGAACTTCACGTAACCGGCACGCGCCGAAAGGCTTACCGGGTACAGGTCGTACATGCCGCTGCAGCACAGACCGCCTTTCACCGTATCGGCCGGAAGACTGAAATCCTTTTGCCAGTCGGTGGTGAGTACAACCCCGGCAAGATGCGCGCCCGAGGAGGTGCCCGAGACATAGACACGCCCGGGATCCCCGCCGAAGCTCGTCGCATTCCTCTTTACCCAGGCGACGGCACGGCGCACCTGGTCGGCCATAACGAGCAGACTGCCCTCGACGTCACCGACGTTGTTGAAATCCAGCGCAATGAAAATCCCCCCGGCGTCGACAAAAGTCTCGGCCATATAGGCCACCAACCTGGCATTGCCGGCGCGCCACGCGCCGCCATGGATAAAGACGTTAATGGGCGCGTTCGGCGACTGCGTGGTGTAGACGTCGAGCTTCTCGATATCCTTCGGGCCATAGGCGAGGCGCCGCGGCGGCCCAAGTCGCTCCAGCGCGGCCGCACTTTTCTGCGCATTGCGCTTAACAATCTCCCCTGCATTGGGTGCCCAGGGCGCCTGGTCGTAGGCCCAATCGATCTCTTCCTTGTCGTAATCCATGAATACCCGCGGTCCCTTGGGCTTGGGTGCCAGCCCCGACGGCACGAAGTTCTGCATCACCTGCTGCCCCAATGCCATGCCTGCGGCTGTAACGGTGCCAAATGCAAAGCCACCGGCCAATACCCTGCGGCGCGCGACCAGTACGTCGTCCTTCGGATTCGTTGAATTCATGTCAGTTTCCCTTGGCTATCCGGCGCGACCGGGTGGTCTGGCAAGAGGTACTGCGAACTTTACGCGTGCACGGCTGTTTTTGGTAAACGCGAAAGGCTGCCCGGGGTTGAAACCCGACGCTGCTCTTAATCCGCCCCCGGCCACAACCGCCGAGATCGACCTTCCGGCTGATTCGGGTGTAATCGCGCATAATCACCTCCTGCCTCGGGAGGGAAATGAATAATCGCCTAAAACTGCAGCTTGGTATTGGCATAGGTGCGATGGTCGGGCTGTCGCTGTTTTCTTACCTGATCGGGGCGGCTTACCAGGAGGCCGTCCAAAAAACGGAAATCGCGACGCGCAACTATGCCGCGGTAATTGAGGCGCGATTGGATGCCACGCTGCGCAGAATCGAGGGCGACATATTCGATCTGACGAGCCGGCTGCCCGATGCGGCATTGAACCGGGAAGCGGTGCCCCGTTATGCCGCAGAAGTCAGCGCCAATCTGGATGTGCATAGGAAAAACTTCCCAGAGCAGGCCGGCATGCGTATTTTTGATGCCAATGGCGAGCTGCTCTACAGCGACAGCAGGGAGGCAGCTTCGACCGCGAATATTTCCGATCGCGTTCATTTCCGCAAAGCGCGCGATAACCCGCAGGACGCGCTGGTAATCTCCGATGTGATTATTTCGCGCATTACAGGAGAATCAACTGTAGTTATCGTCAAGCCGCTGCGCGACAAGCAGGGCGTTTTCCGCGGCGTCCTGACCGCGACGCACAATTTTCAATACTTCCAAAAATTACTCAGGTCGGTGAAGCTTGGCACGGAAGGCGTCGTAGCCGTCTACCGCAACGACACTTTCAACCAGGTCCTGCGCTGGCCGGACAACGGCAAGCCCAATCAGACCCTGCCACCAGACAGCCCGACACGGGCGGCATTGGCCGACGGCCGCAAGGCGGTGACGATAGAACTTGCCTCGGCTGCGGACGGCATTACGCGTATTTACAGTTACCAGGTGTCGGAACTATTTCCCTTTTTCGTATCGGTCGGGATTTCGCGCGGGGACGCGCTCGCCGCCTGGAAGACGAGCTCACTGGCGGCGGGTTTGTCCGGTCTTTTTCTCGTTGGGCTGGTGTTCGGTTTGCTGTATTGGCTGGGTCGCGTCAAAGCCGAGAATGCCCGATTTTCGGCCATCGTCGAATCCTCGAACGATGCCATAGTCGGACGCGACCTTGCGCTGAAAATAGTGACATGGAACGCGGCTGCGGAGCGCCTGTTCGGCTATAGCGCGGCGGAGGCCATCGGGCTAGACATTACGAGGCTCATCCCTCCCGAACTGTATGGCGAGACTGCTCACAATCGTGCGATGTTTATGCAGAATAAGGGCGTGCGGTCTTCGGAGACAGTCAGGATTTCCAAGGACGGCAGGCGCATTGATGTTGCGGTCACCCGATCCAACATTGAGGAAGCAGACGGCGCAGTTAGCGGTGTATCCCTCATTTTTCGTGACATAACAGGGCGCAAACGGGACGAAGCCGCGCGTGATGCGCTCGAAGCGCAATTGCGCGAATCACAGAAGATGCAAGCCATCGGGACCCTCGCCGGGGGCATTGCGCACGACTTCAATAATATTCTCGCCGCCATCCTGGGTAATACCAAACTCGCGCGCGAGGACTCGGCCGGCAACGCGTCTGCGCTCGTCAGCCTGGATGAGGTCCACAAGGCGGCGATTCGCGCGCGCGACCTGGTGCAGCAAATCCTGTCCTTTAGCCGGCGCCAGTCGACCGAACGCAAAGTCATCGCGCTGGCGGCGGTGGTGGCCGAATCGGAACACTTCTTGCGCGCCACGCTGCCGTCGCGTCTGACGCTGCGGGTGCGCTGTGCCGCCGACGCCCCGGCGGTGCTCGCCGACACCACGCAAATGCAGCAGGTGATCATCAACCTCGTCAGCAACGCCATGCAGGCGATGAGCGAGGGCCGGGGGCAAATCGACATCGGCCTTGATACGGTGACACTCGATGCGGCGCCGGGAGCCGCCTACCCGCAACTGCAAGCCCTGTGCGCCCGTCATCCGGGGAAAACGGTGCGCCTGTCGGTGAGCGACGATGGACCGGGCATGGATGCAAACACCCTTGCGCGCATCTTTGAGCCATTCTTTACCACCAAGCCGGTCGGTGAAGGTACGGGACTGGGTTTGTCGGTGGTACATGGCATCGTGCAAGTGCATGAGGGCGCGATAGTGGCGGAGAGCGCGCCGGGCAAGGGCACGACCTTCACCATCTACCTGCCGGTTGCCGCCGAGGCGGCCACCGCTCTTGTTTTAAATGAGGCTGGTGGCGGCAAGACGAGCACCCCGGCGTTCGGCCTCGATGGCGGGAAACATATCCTGTACCTCGACGATGACGATAGCTTGGTGTTTCTGGTGAAACGGTTTCTCGAGCGCCGCGGCTACCGCGTCAGCGGTTTTAGCAGTCAAAGCGAGGCGCTGGCCGCACTACGCGCCGATCCGGCTGCCTTTTATCTGCTGCTCACCGACTACAACATGCCGGGCATGTCGGGTCTTGACGTGGCGCTTGAAGCGCGCAGCATCCGCGCCGACCTGCCGGTGGCCATCACCTCGGGTTTTCTCGACGAAACGCTGCGCCAGGCTGCGTCCGCCGCCGGGGTGCGCGATCTTATTTTCAAGGCGATAGACCTTGATGAATTTTGCGCTGCGGTGCAGGCGGTCGCAGGGGACACAGGGGCTTCGTAATAAGCGGCTGCTTCCGGGAGGGCCAAGCTGGCGCTTGCCATCCATTTCGACTGATTCAATGTATGCAGAAATCGGTGGCCTGATAACTTGCGGTACGAATCTGGCCGACTTATTCGGGCGCGCCGCAACTTATGCGGACAAAATGCCCAAAGGCGCCAAACCCGCCAAACCCGCCGGCATGACCGCCTGGAAACGCCCGACTGGCGCGGGTTTTCAGTCGATCTGCGATGCGAAAGCCGCGAAGCCGGCCTTGGCCGGCGCGCTAAAAACGTCCTGCCGGAAGTTCCGCCCGTAACGCGCGCAATTGCGATTCAAGCGCGCGGATACGCTCGAGCAGGCGCAGCGCCACCGACAGCGCGTTCGGGTCGAGGTCAAAGTCTTTGCGCAGGCGTTGCGCGGCCTGGATGCTGACCACGCATTCGCCGCTGAAGGTCCACTGTGCTTCGCGCTGACTGACCGGCACCAGCGCGCCGTAGTCCACCAGTTGCTGTAGCTCGGTTTCGGTCAGGCCGGACAATCGCACCAGTTCGGCCAGCGATACTTCGCAGCGCGCATCCAGCCAGATGATTTCACCGTGTTCCGTGTTCATGCTACTGCTCCCTTGAAATGGCCGCGGGGCTTGAAGCTCGAGCCCTCGGCCAGTTGCTGGTACAGCGCGCGCTCCTTGTCGTTTGCCGCCGCCGGCACGGCGATTTGCACGATGGCAAACAAATCGCCCTCGCCCTCGTGCGGTTTGGGCAGGCCGCGCCTGGCCAGTCGCAGTTTTTGTCCCGCCTGCGTCCCGGTCGGAATTTTCAGCTGTACCGTGCCGCCGAGGGTGGGGACTTCCACGGTGGCGCCCAGCAAAGCCTCCCAGGGGGCGAGCGGCAGGTCGAGGTACAAGTCGTGTCCGCTGGCGCGAAACAGCGCGTGTGGCTTGAGCGTGATGTTGAGGTACAAGTCGCCATCGTGCCCGCCGTTAAAGCCTTTGCCGCCCTTGCCGCGCAGGCGCAGGCGCTGCCCGTCGGTGGCGCCTTTTGGAATGCGCGCCTTGATGGTGTGCGACACGCGGCGCATGTAACCCTCGGCGTCCATTTCGGGCAGGCTCAGCGCGAGTTCGAGCACCGTCCCGTGGTAGGCATTTTCCAGGCTGACCTCGGCCCTGACCTCGAAGTCTTCACCCGGGATCGGTATGGGCCCGTGATGACCGGCACCGCGCCGTCCGCCGCCGCGGCCAAAGTGGGCGAACAAGTCGGCGAGGTCGGCCTCGTCGAAGCTTTGCTGTCCGCCGCCCTGGCGTCCCCAGTCCGGCGGCGGACGGAAGTCCTCGCCGGCGCTGTGGCGGCCGAGCTGGTCGTAGGCGGCGCGTTTTTCTGCATCCTTGAGCGTGGCGTAGGCCTCTGCCACGTCCTTGAATTTCGCCTCGCCCTGGGGATCCTTGGACACATCCGGATGGTATTTGTGCGCGAGCTTGCGATACGCCTTCTTGATCGCGTCGGTGTCGGCGTTGCGTTCCACGCCGAGGATGGCGTAGTAGTCCTTGTATTTCATCTCATGGCCCCGCAGGCGGCAGTCTCATCCCTCCAATGTGGGGGCGGTTTGCGGAAAGTCCAGTCCCAAGGCATGGCCGTACCCCGGGGCCGCTGGTAGGTCACCGAAATAAATTAATCCGTGTGGAGAAATTCACCTATCACCCGATTCAGGAATGCAGCATCGTCTGCGCTTGTGCTGTTCGCGGCCTGATGACCTTGCAGCGAGGGAATTTCGATGAATTTCGCGCCGGGTATGGCGGCAGCCGCAGCACGGGCGGCCGCCACCGGGTTGAACAAATCGAGGGGCGGGGAGAGCACCAGCGTTTTGGCCTTTACAGCAGCCAGCGCGGCCGCGGTATCGCCGTAAAAGCCCGCCGTTGCTCCCAGGTCGTGCGCTTCGTAGGCCCAGGACTGGTAGAGGTAATCGTGTGCGTCGAAGCGGTTTGCCCTGGTCTGCGCCAGGACATTGTCGAACCACTGATGGGCGGCGGCACAGTCGGGCAGGAACTCGTCAAGTGCGGCCGGTGTCCTGCTTAACAAGGCCGTCATCAAGGCAGCGTACGCGTGCCAGCCCCGCTGCGGTACGGCATTAAAGCCGTCGCCGGTCCAGGCCGGGTCAGCCATCAGGCAGGCACGCGCGGCTTCGGTCACCAGCACCGCCCAGGCGGATGTCTTTGCCATCGGCGTCATCGCCACGCAGGCCTTGAGGTACTGCGGGTGGCTGACCGCCCATTGCAGCGCCTGCATGCCGCCCATCGAGGCGCCAATCACCGCGTGCAGGCGGGGAATGCCCAGGTGCTCACGCAGCAGCCGGTTCTGGCTCTCCACCATGTCGCGGATGCCAAAGCGCGGGAAGCGCATCCCCGGCTGTCGTGCGCTGTTTGACGGCGAGGTCGAAAGCCCGTTGGAGATGGGATCCGCGGCGACAATGAAATACTGCGCCGGATCGAGCGCCTTGCCCGGTCCGATGAGGAAATCGAGTCTGTGATGGTTGCCGGTGAGCGAGATGCAGGCGAGCACGGCATTGGACTTGTCGCGGTTCAGTTCGCCGTGTGTGACGTAGGATTGCGTGTAGTCGCGCAGGATCTCGCCGGATTGCAGCGCGAGGTCGCCGAGGGACGCGACCTGGTGCCGGGCATCGATATGGCCTGCGGCCAGAGGCGGATGCCTGAAGCCCGGATCATTCATGGGAAATCATGCCTGGTGCGTTGCGCCCGCATGTTGCGGCCTAATCGAACATGATGACGGTGCGGATGCCCTCGCCGCGTGCCAGGCAGGCCATCCCATCGTTGATCTGCTCCAGCTTGATGCGGTTGGTGATCAGCTCGTCAAGCCGGAGCCTGCCCGCGAGATATTCATTGGCGATCCACGGGAAATCGCGGCGCGGGCGTGCATCGCCATAGCTGGAGCGCACAATGCGCTTCTCGCCCATCAACGAGCCCCAGCGAAAGCTCATCTCCTCGCCGGCACTGAGTTTGCCGAGCCAGACGACCTGCCCGCCCGGGCGGGCCGCTTCGACCGAGAGGCGCAGCGTGTGCTTGTTGCCGGCTGCTTCGAATACATAGTCCGCGCCGCGACCGCCGGTCAGCGCCTTGATTTCGTCCAGGGTGTTCCCGGCGGAATCATCAATAGCATGGGTGGCGCCAAACGGCATGGCGCGCGCCAGCCTGACCGGGCCGACATCCACCGCAATGATTGTTCCGGCGCCGGCGAGTCTCGCGCCCTGCAATACGTTCAGGCCGACGGCGCCGCACCCGATCACCACGACACTGGCGCCGGCCTCGACCCTGGCCTTGCGTACCGCCGCCCCGACGCCGGTCATCACACCGCAGCCGATGATGCACGCCCGGTCAAAGGGAATTTCCCTTGGCACGCGGATGGCCCCCGATTCCGGCACGATGGTGTATTCGGCGTGGCTGGATGTCACCGAGAAATGGTGGATGCGTTCGCCGTTGCGCCGCATGCGCGAGTGCCCGTCCGGAAGCAGCCCTTTTGGCTGGTTGCGCGCAAACGGCTCGCACAGGATGGGCTGGTCGCGCTCGCAATAAAAACAGTGGCCGCAATGCGGGTTCCACGAGCAGACAACGTGATCACCGACCGCGACTTGCGTCACCGCGCTCCCTACCTCCTCGACGATGCCGGCGCCCTCGTGGCCCAGGACGATAGGCAGCGGGTAGGCGAGCGACCCGCGCATGACTTCCAGGTCGGTATGGCAAAGCCCGCTGGCCCTGACCCGGACCAGGACGTCGGTCGGCGACAGTGGCGCCAGCTCCAGTGTGTCTATGGTCAGCGGGTCGTTGATTTTGTTCAGCACTGCCGCGCGAAATTTCATCCGGTCTCCAGTTGCAGTAGGGCGTTGTTGCGGGCAATGCCCGTAGGGGCCGGTGACGCACCGTCAGGGCTTGACCAATGGTGGTGGCTCGACCGCCCATGTCCCGTAGTTCGCGGGCATGTTGATTTCAATCAGCTCCAGATCGTCGGAGCGCGCCACCACGTTGTGCGGCACGCCGCCGGGTTGGGAGACGCAGCCGCCGGTGCGCACGACCACGTCGCCGTCATGGCCGGTATAGCGAAAAGTGATAAAGCCGCGAATGACAAAAACAAAATGGCCGCTCATGTCGTGCCAGTGCCAGCCGGTTTCCTTGCTGAACGGGCGGATGGCGCGGGTATGCGTCGCGCCGATGCGGCCGCCGGTCGCCGCCGCGAGGCCGAGGTCGCGGTGCTCGACCTCGGCCTGCGGGCCGTCGCGGCTGAAGGCCGCATCCGAGAATTCGGCCAGAGCCAGCAAGGACCGCGCCTGTTCGAGTTTCAGCGGTCCGGCGTAATGCGGCAGGGGCTTGTCCGCCATTGCGATGTTCCTTTGTGCCGGACTACTCGGCCTTGGCGCCGGAGCTTTTGACGACCTTTGCCCAGAGCTCGGTTTCCTCGCGCAACAGCGTGCTCGAGCGCTCCGGGCTGGCGCCGACAACGTTGAGGGCAAGCTCGCCGAGGCGATCGGTGATTTCGGCCGATTTGAGCACGCTGGCAAGCGCATCGTGCAGCGTGGCGATGATGGCCGGCGGGGTTTTTGCCGGCAGCATGAAGCCGACTATCAGCGTCGCGTCCATGCCCTTGATGCCCTCTTCGGCGAAGGTCGGCACGTTGGGCAGGCCCTTGAAGCGCTGCGCGCCGGTGATCGCCAGCGGGCGCATCTTGCCCGAGGCGATATGCGGGCGCGCCGTGCCCGGCAGCGCAAACATCATCGGCACCTGCCCGCCGATCACGTCCACCACCGCGGGTCCCGCACCCTTGTAGGGTATGTGCAGGATGTCCGCGCCGATCGCGGTCTTGAACATTTCGCCGGCAAGGTGGACGGGCGAGCCGCTGCCGGCCGAGGCGTAGGAGAGCGATCCGGGTTTTGCGCGCGCCAGGGCGATGAGTTCGGCCACACTGTTCGCCGGCACGGACGCATTGACCACCAGCACCAGCGGGCCGCGCGCCACCACCATCAGCGGGGCAAGGTCGCGCTGCGCGTCGTAGGGCAGCTTGGCGTAGAGCGAGGCGTTGACGGCGATGGCCGTGTCGAACAGGCCCATGGTGTAGCCGTCGGCTGCGGCCTTGGCCACCATGTCTATGCCGATGTTGCTGCCGCCGCCGCCGCGGTTGTCGACGATGATTTGCTGCTTCAGCAGCTCGCTCCATTTGGGCACCAGCATGCGGGTGACGATGTCGCCCATGCCGCCTGGTGGATAGGGCACGACCAGGCGTATCGGCTTGGACGGGTAGGCGTCCTGGGCGTGCGCCGTATTGAACGGCACGGCGGCGAAATGCAGCACGGTGAGACCGAGACCGAGCAT
Organism: Bordetella parapertussis; assembly: GCA_945861875.1. Classification (GTDB taxonomy): domain Bacteria; phylum Pseudomonadota; class Gammaproteobacteria; order Burkholderiales; family SG8-39; genus CAITSH01. The sequence goes on along the minus strand of CAMAWC010000023.1, from coordinate 7,322 downwards.
TGTCATGGCCACTCGGGATGGACTACGGCTGATGCGTGTCGCAATCATTGCTTGCTCCTTGGATGGAACTGCTATTGCTCTACCGTTGGATTCGCGGCCTTGTAAATCATGTCCTGCAATTCAACCGCCCGCACGCAATCGTCGGCCGGTGAGGGCGGCGCGGCGCCGGACTCAAAGGCATCCAGCGCAGCGTTCACCATGATTTCGTAAGCCAGCGACGGTGGCGGCACCGCGCGCTCCTGCAGCGTGGCGCCGCGGCGGTGCACCCGCAGCCGGCCGTTGCATTCGTGCAGGTAGGCGCCGGTGGCGGCGATGCGCCACTCGTAGTCACCGCCCTCCTGCATGTTGGCATAGGTGTAGCCCGCCTCCATGGTGGCGACAAAGCCGTCGGCGGTGGTGAACATGCCGGCGGCGAAATCTTCCACGGGGCCGTGATAGCCAATGCTGCTGGTACGCCCGCCGGCGAGGGTGAGGGCGCGAGCGCCCGCCAGCGTGGCGATGGCATCGGCGCCGTGGATGCCCAGGTTGCGCAACACGCCGCCGCCCGAGGCTGCAGGATCAAGCATCCAGGGCACGCCGTAGTCGAGGTAGCGCGAGGGCGGGCCGTTGATGGTGCGAAAGTGCGCGTGCATCAGCGTGCCAAGCGCGTCGGCGGCAAGCAGCTCGCGATAGGCATCCCAGATGCCAAGGTGGCGGTTGGGAAAGCACACCGAGGCGAACACGCCGGAACGGCGAATGGCGTCGGCGGAAGCACGCGCTTCTGCGGCATTGCGGCCCATCGGCTTTTCCACCAGCATGGGGATGGCGTGGTCGGCCACCGCGGTGATCTCGACTGTCGCCTGGTCGTGGCGCGGCAGCACCACGGCAAGATCCGGGCGCAACTTCTCCAGCAGGCGGGCGGTGTCAGGCTCGAAGGCAATGCCGTGCTTTGCCGCGGCGGCGGCGCCGGCCTGCGCATCGGCGTCGGATGCGCCGAGCAGGCGTACGCCGCGCGCGCCCAGCATGCGCACATAACGCGGCGCATGCCAATGGGTAATGCCGACGATGACTACGGAAAGGGGCAAGGCATTTTCTCCGGAACGGATTGACGGGTGCGGGCTCAGCCGCGGCCCAGCTTGCCGCGCGCCGTCGAGCCGGCGTAGAGGACCTTCATCTTGTTCTCGATGATGGTGCCGTGGCGCGACTTGGCGTGCGGATGCAGGTCGGCCTCGGGCGCTTGTTCGGCATCGGCGTAGCCGTAGTCGTCGCGGCCGCGCACCAGCAGCGCGCTGTCGCGTATGGGGCCGAGCTGGCGCACATGGGTCGCGGCATAGCGTATGGCAAAGCCCACGCGCGGGTACGCCGTGCGGTTGGTCTCCGAACCGTGAAAGAGCAGCACGTGGTGCAGCGACATTTCACCCGGCTGCAGTTCGACGTTGACGACCCGGGCAGGATCCACTTTTACGGCGATCTCCTGGCCGCGCGAAAGCAGATTGGCCTCGTCAAAGCGGTCCTCATGCGGCACCTGCGCGTGGTGCGTTGACTCGACCACCTGCATGCAGCCCGATTCGCGCGTGCTCGGTGTCAGCGCCACCCAGGCGGTGAGCACGTCGTTGGACGAAAGCCCCCAGTAGGTCGCGTCCTGGTGCCAGCTGACATAGGCCGTGTCGCCCGCCGGCTTGGCGAAGAACTGCGAGCTCCAGCAAAACAGGTTGGGGCCGAGCAGGCTCTCGACCTGGTCGAGGATGCGCGCATCGCGCACCAGTGCGTCGAGCCAGGTGAACAAGAGGTGGGGCTTGATGTTGTTGCGGCCCTTTATCAAGTCCGCCTGCGCCTGGTAGCGCGCGTGCAGGGCGGCGGCCTCTGCCGCGGGGAAGGCCCGCAGCGGATGCAGGATGCCGCGCTCGCGATAGCGCTCGACCTGGGCTTGCGACAGGGCGCGTGCGTCGTGCTGTTCGTTCTGCTTGTTCACCGGTGTACCGTTTGTCAGGGCCGTCGAGGAGATTCAGTTTCCCGGGCAATAATAAGCATATCAACGTTGCCCGTCCACAGCTGTCTTTGCGAGCGCGGCGAAGCAATTTTGTCGTTCTTGTTTCTTGTTACTCTTGTTTCTTGTTACTACTGTCGCAACACCACAAGATTGCCGCGCACCCTCCGGGGATTGCCTTCGGGGCATCGGCTTCGCCTACTCGCAATGACGCGCAGCGGGGACAATGGCTGGAGATGTCCGCCAGTCGCGGCTTTCCAGCCGGTGTGCGCTAGCGCAGCATGGTGGTGAGGCGCGCCTTCACCGCCGGCCATTCGGTATCGATGATGGAAAAATACACCGTGTCGCGCACCCGCCCCGAAGCACAGACCACATGCTTGCGGAACAGGCCCTCCTCGGTGGCGCCGATGCGCGTAATGGCCCGGCGTGATCTGGTATTGAGTGCGTCGGTCTTCAATTCGACGCGGTTGGCGCCCATTACGTCAAAGGCGTGGGTTAGCAGCAGCAGCTTGGCCTCGGTGTTGGCGCCGCTGCACTGGGCGGCGGCGGTGAGCCAGGTCGAGCCGATTTCCAGCCGCCGATGGGCCGGCACGATGTTCATGTAGCGCGTACAGCCTATGGCTTCAGCGGTCGCCTGCGCGACAATGGCAAAGGGCAGCGACACGCCGTTTTTCTGTTCGGTGAGCGCGGCCTGCACGTAGGCGAGCATTTCTTCGGCATTGCTAACCTGCGTCGGGATCCAGCGCCATAGTTCCGGGTCAAGGCCGACGCGGACGAGGCCTGGCACATGTTCCAGGCCCAGCGGTTCGAGCCGGACCACCCTGCCGGATAGCGTAACCGGCGTGACGCGCATGTTTTTCGGTGCATCCATTGCGGTTTCCGTTATACAAAAAGCGTACTGTGGCCGCGCTGCGGGGGCGCCAGCCCCATACTATAACCGCGCTGCCCCGCTTGCTATACTGCGCCCGTCCCCCAATTTGCGAGGCTCCCATGTCCGTTCATCCGATTTCCTCATCGCGCGCCATCGACCCGGTCACCCAGGCGAGGATCCAGCTGGCCGCAGCCCACCGCCTGGCCGTCCTGGATGACCTTGATGAGGGCATAGACAACCATTTCACCGTGACAGTCCCAGGCCGCGAGGGCCAGTACCTGATACTGCCCTTTGGCCTGCACTGGTCGGAGGCGCGGGCGAGCGACATGATCGTATTTGACGAGTCGGGCAAGACGCTCGAGGGCGAGGGCGTGGTCGAGCTCTCGGCGCAGTGCATACACGCGCCCATCCACCGCATCACCGGCGCGCGCGTGGTGCTGCACACCCACCAGACCTGGGCGGTGGCGCTCAACATGCTCAAGGACAACCGCCTGCTGCCGGCCAACCAGACCGCGGCGTTTTTTCACGGCCACATCGCCTACGACGACACCTATGAAGGTACCGCCGACTTCCTCGAGGAGGGCGAGCGCCTTGCGGCATTGATGGGCAATAAGCCCATCGTGTTCATGAAAAACCACGGCATCCTCGTTACCGGCGACACCATCGCCCAGGCCTATCGCCGCCTGTACAAGCTCGAGCGCGTCTGCCGTACCCAGGTGCTGGCCATGGGCACCGGCCGACCGCTGGAAATACTCGGTGACGACATCATCGCGAAGGTGCAGGCCCCGGCGACCGATGACCGCCATTCCAAGGTCGAGCGCGACCGCCTGTATTTTGAGGCGATGATGCGCGTGCTCGATCGCGAATTGCCCGGCTACGCCGAATAGTCGTTTTGGCCGGTTTGAGCAACCAGAGCATCACGCCGGGCGCGCGTGATGCCATAGAAGAATTGCAGCGCTTTGCCATGCAGCCGGGCGTGCTGGCGGCGCTGCGCCGCGCCCAGTCCGAGGCCGCGGCGCGCCTGCGGCTCGACCCGGCGTTGCGCTCCACCTTCATAGCCCTGGATCCGGCCGGCCTTGAAGTCGGGTCGGGCGTTGCCGTTCCGGCGTCGGCGGCGACCATTCGCGTCGCGGTCAGCCGTGCCGGCGTGGACACCGCGGTCGAACGTCATCCCAACAGCACGCAGGTGCTGCTGGTGCTCGACGGCCCGGTGGAAACCCACGTGCAGACCGAAGCGGGCTGGCGCATCGACCGCTACGGCGAGGGCGCGGTGCAATCGCCGGAGAACCAGGTGCTGGAGAACCTGTGGCACCTGGTGCCGCCGGGCGTGTGGCACAAGTCCAACGCACCCGGGCCCGGCGATTGCACCGTGGTGGCGTTTCATTCGGCGCGCGAAGTGCGCGACGATTACCGCTAATTTTGCGTGGGGAAAGAACAGGCATGAAGAACTGCAATTTAACCGCAATACCGGTCGCGGCATTGCTGCTCGGCTTCGCACTCGCCGCCACTGCGCAGACCGCCAAGCCCGAGCCGGCGGGCGAGACCAAGGGCGTCATCGCCGGTCCCTACGTGCCCACACCCTGGCCCATCGTCGATGAGTTTCTCAAGATGGCCGACATCAACAAGGACGATGTCGTCTATGACCTTGGCTCCGGTGACGGCCGCCTGGTGATCACCGCGGCCAAGCGCTACGGCGCGCGCGGCGTCGGCATAGAGATCCAGCCGCAACTGGTAGAGCTGGCGAACAAGCAGGCAAAAGAGGCGGGTGTTGCCGACCGCGTGTCATTTCGCGCCGCCGACCTGTTCCAGGCCGATTACCGCGAAGCCAGTGTCATCACGCTTTACCTGCTGCCGAAGTTTGTGCCGCTGCTGGTGCCCAAGTTCCGCGCCGAGTTGAAGCCCGGTTCGCGCATCATCTCGCATGATTACGCCCTGACGCCGTGGCCGCCGGACAAGGTGCTGACGCTGGACGTTGCCGAAAAAGAAGCCATCAGCGGCACCACCCGCACTGTGCTCTATTACTACGTGGTGCCGGCGCGCCTGGGTGGACGCTGGGAACTCACGCTGCCCAAGTCGCTGATTTCGTCACCGACGGCCGCACCGGTGGCGATCAGCGTCACGCAGACTGCGGAGGTGCTCACCGGTTTTGTCCACATCGGCACTGAAACCCACCCGCTGCGCGATTTTGTCGTCAAGGGCGAGGAGGTGCGTTTCGGCATTCTTGCCCAGGGCAAATTGATGCAGTTCAGCGGCAAGGCTGGTGAGCGGGAAATGAAGGGGGAACTGGCGGTGCAGGGTGGCGGGCGGGAGCCCTGGTCGGCGCGCAGGACCGTGCAGTAAAACGCACGCGGCGCCAACCCCTAATACCGTGCTACTCTGCGGCGACTTTTTTCGGGCCCTGCCAGTCGCCGCCCAGCGCCTTTATCAGGAACACCGAGGCGAGCAGGCGCTGGCCTTGCAGTTGCGCCGACAGGCGCTCGGTGTTGAGGACGGCCTGCTCCGCCGTGATCACATCGAGCGAGGTTCCCAGGCCGCCCGAGTATCGCGCGGTCGCCAGTTCAAGGACACGCGCCGAACTCTTTGCCGCAACCAGTGACTGGGTGTGCGCGCGTTCGAGCGCCGCTGCACCGATGATGCCGTCCTCGGCTTCCTGCATCGCGGTGAGCACGATGCGCCGGTAGTTGGCCGCCGCCGCTTTGTAGCCGGCGCTGGCATTTTCGACGTTGGCGCGGATGCGGCCGCCGTCGAACAAGGGCTGTACCAGCGATGCGCCCAGCGACCAGACGTAGCTCGGTATGGAGAACAGCGAATCGAGTATGCGGCTCTCGTTGCCGTAATACCCGCCAAGCAGGATGCTCGGGTAAAAAGCGGCGGTGGCGACCCCGATCTGGGCGTTGGCCGCCGCCATGGCCCGTTCCGCGGCGGCGACATCCGGCCGCCGTTCGAGCACATCCGAGGGTATGCCGATGGGGATCACCGGCGGCGCGACGACCTTGCTCTGCGCTGCCAGCGAGAACAGCGGCGCTGGCGTGCCTGTCAGGGTGGCGATGGCATGTTCGAACTGGGCACGCTGCCGGCGCAACACGTCGACCTGGGTCAGCGTGTTGTCGAGCAGTGCCTGCTGTTGCGCCACATCAAGACCGGAGGTGGCGCCCAGGTCATGGCGTGTGGCGGCCACTTCGAGCGATTGGCGTTGCAGCTTGATCGCCCGGGACAGCACATCCAGTTCAATGTCGACCGAACGCAGGTTGAAGTAGGCGGTGGCAAGATCGGCGGTCAATATCAGGCGGATGTTTTCAAAATCGGCCGCCGACTGTTCGGCCGAGGCGCGCGCGCCCTCGACCGTGCGCTGCACGCGCCCGAACAGGTCGGCTTCATAAGTGGCCGCGAGTATGAGCAGGTAGTCGCTTTGCGTGGTGGTGAAGTTGGGCGAGGTATTGTTGGTGAGGGGCCGGTTGGCTGAAATCCGGGTGCGTGAGTCGCGCGCACCTATGCTCACTTGCGGATACAGGCCGGCGGTCGCCGCGGCGAGCGCCGCGTTCGACTGCGCCAGCCGCGCGCTGGCCAGTTCGAGGGTGGGGCTGCCCTCGAGCGCCTTTTGTTCGAGGGCGTCGAGCTGCGGATCGCCGAAGCGTTTCCACCATTCACCCTTGTCGGCCCTGTCGTTGGGGGTGCCCTCGCGCCACGGCGCCTCGACCTTCCAGGCCACCGGCATTTCCAGCTGCGGCTTGTTGTAGTTGGGGCCGACGGCGCAGGCTGCCAGGAGCGCGCCGAGCGCCGCGCCTGCGACCGCCCGGATTCGCGGCAGTGCATGCGGCAGTGTCACGATTTTTCCTTGCCCGCGGGTGCCGCCTTGGCCGCAGGCGGGGGCGCGACCACCACTTCCACCTGGTCGCCGTCGACGAGCGAATCCGAAGGGTTGAGTACCAGCCTGTCCTTGGCGCTTACCCCCTCCAGCACCTCGACGTTTTCGCCGTAATTGCGGCCGATCTTCACCGGCCGCAGCTTGATGCGGCCCTGCTCATCGACCACGGCGACACGCATGCCTTCGCTGCGAAAGATCAGCGTGCCGGTGGCCATGGTCAGCGCCTGGATGCTCGTTTGCAGTGGCAGCGATACCTGCACATAGGCGCCGGGCAGCAACTCCCCCTCGCGGTTGGGCAGGCTGATCTCGATTTGCATCGAGCGTGTGGCGGTGTCGATAGCACCGGCGGTGCGTGCTATCTCGCCCGCGAAGGTCTTGCCGCGCAATTCAGCCTGGGCCAGGGTGACCTTCTGCCCCGGTTTTATCAGTTGCGCATAGGCCTGCGGCACGTTGACGTAAATGCGCAGCGGATCGGTCTGGGTCAGCACGAACAGGGTGCGGCCGCTGCCGCCGCCCGCGTCGATCAGGTCGCCGGTGTCGACGTTGCGGCGCGTGATGACGCCGGCGAAGGGCGCCACGACGCGCTTGAAGCTCTCGAGCTGGCGCAGGCGCTCGACGTT
>CAMAWC010000022.1 GCA_945861875.1 Bordetella parapertussis | reverse complement strand
CATCGCCTCCGCGGCGGTGCTTACCCATACCTATCGGCCAAGGTGCCGCGGACTTGAACGAAGACACCGACCATGACAAAACTTAGCGACCCGACCGACCCGATCACCGCACCGGCGGCAAGCACCGGCGGGGCGCTGCGCCTGCTGGTCATCGAGGATTCCGACGCCGATTACGAACTGCTGCTGATCATGCTGCGCAAGTCCGGCTACACCCCGAGCGGCATGCGCGTCGAAACAGAAATCGAAATGCGCCAGGTGCTCGAGAGCCGCAACTGGGACCTGGTCATCGCCGACAACCACCTGCCCATGTTCTCGGCCGATGCCGCCTTGCGCGTGCTGCGCGACATGCGGCTGGACCTGCCCTTCATCATCGTCTCGGGGGCAATGCAGGAGGAGGCGGCCATCGCCGCCATGCTCAGCGGCGCGGACGACTACATCACCAAATCACGACTTGCACGCCTGGTGCCGGCGATAGAGCGCAGCCTGCGCGCGGCCGAGACACGCCGGCTGCAGCGCCAGGCAAGCCAGTCGCTGCAGGAGAATGAATACCGGATGCGCGCGCTGGCGGCCAACGTCCCGGGCATCCTGTTCGAAGCGCACTACGACGGCGGACAGCTGCGCTTCTCCTACGTCAGCGAGGGCTCGCAGGCGCTGCTCGGACTGCCCCCCGCCGCACTGCTGCAAACGCCGGCGCTGTTGTTCGACCGGATCGACGCGCAAGACCGTGCCGCGCTGCTGGCGCGCTTTGAGGATGGCGTGCGAATGCCCGGAATCATCCAGTGGGAGGGCCGCGCCTCAGTCAACGACAACACCAGCCAGTTGCGCTGGGTGCAACTGGGCGCAAGCCCCAGCCTCGATGCATCCCGCCGCCTCTCCTGGACCGGCGTGATGACCGACATCACCGCCTTGAAGTACGCCGAAACAGAACTGGAACGCTCGCGCGACGAGTTGCGCTCCCTGTCGGCACACCTGGCACAGGTGCGCGAATCCGAACGCACGCGCATCGCGCGCGAGATCCACGACGACATCGGCGGCCTGCTCACCGGGTTGCGCGCCGACATCTCCTTTCTCAAACGCCGCCTTGGCGAAGACCCGGCAATCGGTGAAAAACTGCTGTATATGGACGAACTGGTCGACTCGGCGGCCAACGCCAGCATGCGCATCGTGCGCGACCTGCGACCGGCGGTGCTCGACTTCGGCCTGGTGGCGGCGATGGAGTGGCTGTCCGCCGATTTCACCAAGCACTCGGGCGTCGCCTGCCAGTTTTCCTGCAACCTCGAAGAGATCGATCTGGACCGGGAGCATGGCTCGGCGGTGTTCCGCATTTTCCAGGAGCTGCTCACCAACATCACCAAGCACGCCAACGCCGGCAAGGTCCTCGCCGACATGCATGTCGGCGGTGAAAACCTGACCCTCAGCGTGCACGACGACGGCAAGGGCATCGTGCTGCCGAGCCGGCGCCGGGCCGAGTCATTCGGCATTCGCGGCATGCGCGAGCGTGCCATCGGCCTTGGCGGCCAGTTCAGCATAGATGCCGCCCCGCAAAAGGGGACTATCGCCATACTCCAAATCCCCCTTAGTGTGCCCGGCCAATAACCGCTAGAATCGACCCATGATCAGCATCGTCATAGTCGACGACCACACAGTGGTGCGTCGCGGCATCAGCCAGATTCTTTCGGACAACGACGACATGCAGGTCGTCGGCGAGGCCGCCAACGCCGGCGACATGATGCAGGTGCTTCGCACGAGGGCGTGCGATGTGCTGGTGCTGGACATTTCCATGCCCGGCAAGAACGGCCTCGATGCGCTCAAATCGGTGCACAAGGAATGGCCGCGCCTGCAGGTGCTGATGCTGTCGATGTACCCGGAGGACCAGTTTGCGATGCGCGCGTTTCGCGCCGGCGCGGCCGGTTACCTGACCAAGCACAGTCCGCCGGAGAAAGTCGTTGAGGCGGTGCGCCGCCTGGCCTCGGGAAAGAAATTCATCACACCCGAAGTGGCCGAATCGATGGCCGCGATACTCGATGTCAACCCGGACCTGGCACCGCACGAATTGCTCTCGGACCGGGAGTTTCAGACCATGCAGCACATCGCCGGCGGAAAGACCCTGTCGGAAATCGCCGCCCTGCTCTCCATCAGCCCGAAAACGGTGAGCGTCTATCGCGCCAGGTTGCTCGAAAAAATGAAACTCAAGAACAATTCCGAGCTGACCCATTACGCCATGAAAGCGGGTCTGGTGGATTAGGCAGGGGCGGCTGTTCGATATTGCGCGGCAGAACGTCGTTGCGGGCGTGGCACGTTCTGTCATTGCGGGCGCAGCGTTTCTGTCATTGCGAGGAGGCGCAGCCGACGAAGCAACCTCGTCGCCTCTTGCATCGTTTTCTATCTCGCGTAGCGAACATGTCCATTCTCTTGAGCGCGTTGTTTCGTCCCCCTGCGGGGGGGGCGAGTTACCTTTCTTGCTTCGCCAAGAAAGGTAACCCAAAGAAGGCGACCCCACGTCGCCGCCGCCTGCGGCGGTACCCTGTGGTGCTCGGCAAAGCGGGCCGGCGCATAAACTCGGCCCGCAAACAGCCGCGGGCCTCAGACATATGCGCCGGACACCCCCCACTTCGCCTGCGCTCCTCGGCGGCGCCATAGGGGCCCAAGGTCAAAAGAAAAATCAAAAGCCAAACCGTCGCATAACATCGTTCCGTTTTGCTTTTGACCTACCCTCCCGTAGGGGACGCCGAGAAGCGCAGCGCCGATGGGGGCAGTCCGGGACCTATGTCTGAGGCCCACGCTTTTGTGGGCCGAGTTTAGGTCCCGGCCCATTGGCGCGAGCATCGCAGGGGAGTCGCGCAGCGACCGTCACCTCCGGGCGCGCTTTCTTTGGTTACTTTCTTGCGCGAGCAAAGAAAGTGACTCGCTCCCCGCGAGGGGAGTGAAATCGCCCAATTCAACAGAAAGAAGCAGCTCGCATAGCGAAGAGGCAACCCCATGGATTCCCGCTCGCGCGGGAATGACGGCTGCGTTATAAAAGAGTCGAATGGCTGGAAACGACCGTCAGTCGGGCGTTTCCAGCCATCGGCCTAGATGGCAACGACGCGATTCTTGCCGGTGTTCTTGGCCTGGTACAAGGCCTTGTCGGCGCGGCCGACCACCGCCTGTTCGGTCTCGCCGTCCCGGCGCTGGGTGATGCCGGCGCTGAAGGTGATCAGCACCTTATTGTTGTCGTGCAGGAAAAACTTGCGTGTCAGTTCACGCTGCACGCGCACCATGATGGTGGTGGCCTCCTCGAGGCCGACCCCGGGCAGCAGGATGACAAATTCCTCGCCGCCATAGCGCGCCACGACATCGGAGGGACGCAGCGTCGCGCGCACAATACCGGAAAGATGCACCAGTGCGTCATCGCCCACGGTATGGCCGAGGGTGTCATTGAGCTTCTTGAAATCGTCCACATCGAGGACCGCCAGGCACAGGCTGCCGCCGCCGCGCTCGCAGCGGGCCACCTCGACTGCCAGCGCCTCCTCGAATCCGCGCCGGTTGAGCACGCGGGTGAGCGGGTCTTCGCGCACCAGCGCGCTCACCGCATCGAGCTCATGTTGCAGCGTGACGATCTGCTGCTCGTAGGCTTGCGCCTTTTGGCGCGACCCCTGCAACTCGTCGCGCGTTCGCAGCATGTCCGCCTGCATGCCGCGGGTGTCGCTCATCACCTGGTCGACGATCTGCCCGAGCTGGGAAATGTCCTCGGCCTGGCGAATGCGTTCGGTATGCCGTCCGATGCGATTCTGGTAGTCATCGGTATGCGAGGCGACCGCACCCAGGCGCTCGATGAAAGCGGCCAGCATGTCCTTGAGCGCGGCCTTGGCCAGGTCCAGGCTGTGCTTCATCGTTCCCTGCTTGAAGACGATTTCGCGAAAGCCGCGCTCGGCCTCTCGAATGGTCTTGACCTCCAGCGGCCCGGCAAGCAGGCCGCGCAGGCGCTCGATCTGGCCGTGCATCCAGCGATCGTCGGCGACCAGCTCCCCGACGTTGTTCACGACCATATCGAGCATGCCAAGCAGCGCCTGCATCAATTCGCCCTGGCTCTCGCCGGCCAGTTCGATACGGACCCAGAATTTCTTCATTTCTGCGGCCAGATGTTCCACGGCCGCCGGTGTCGAGGCTGCGCGCGCCGCAGTGGCCAGGGTCAGCGCCTCGGCCAATTGCGGCGGCTGGTGCGCCAGCCGCTCGACCACCGCATACTGCAGCGTACCGGCGAGCAGCTCGCGCAGTGCGCGTAAGGCTTCGCGCTCGGAGCTGACGCTGACGCTCTGGGTCGCCGCCTCGCGCGCACTTATCATCACCGCTTCGGCCGCCGGCTCGGCAGACGCGACCGGCGCCTGCTGCGCATCGACCAGCCAGGACTTGACCAGTCCGCCCAGGCGCGTTTGCAGCTTGGCCGGGTCGCTGCTGAATGAGGCAAGGACGTGCTCAAGGCTTTCGCGCTTGCGTGCCGGGGTCAGCGCCGTGTTGCGCGTGTCAAGGCCGCGCTGGATGCTGCGGATGAGTTCGGCCCAGTTGCCGTTTGCGTCGGCCCGCGGCGCAGCCGCCTCGCCGCCGAGGGCGGTAATGATCGCGGCGGCCTCGCTCCAGCGCTGCGAGCGCATCGCCCTGGCGAGGCGTACGGCCGCATCCGGCGGCATATCCGGTGCGATGCCGAGCAATATGCGCGATGCGCTGTCGGGCTCGCCGGAAATTTCGCCGTAGAGGTCGGAATAATTCTCCGGCGTCGGCGTCATGCGCCGCAGCGCGAGCTGCTTGATGGTCTCGCGGGCCACTTCGGCGGGTTTAAGGCGATCGTGATTGTTTGCCATGATATTTAACGGATCCTCGCAAAAACCGCCCTGCGGGGACTGTGGGTGGCGGAAACCGGTTCGACCTGTAGCCGGCCGGACGCGACCGGCGGTTGCCGCAACCCGGTCAGATAAAATCGAACAATGTAAGCTTGGTCACCTTGGCATACGACTGCTGTGCGGCGGTAAGTGCCATTTGCCCGAGGGTGAGGTCGCTGATTGCCGAGGCGTAGTCCACCGCCCCCTGGCGCGACTGTTGCTCGCCGTAGATCACCTTCATATCGGCGTTCACGGCCGAGAGCGTGTCGAGTTCCGCCAGGCGCGTACCGACCTCGGTATGGGTGGTCTGCAGGGTTTCGAACGCGTTATCAAGATTGGCAAGGGACTGCATCAGCCCGACGTTCAGCTTTGGATGCGCGCCGGGGGTTGCGGTACTTGTCTGGAGCAGTGTGATGGCATTGGCCAGCGTGGCGAATATGCTCTGGTGCGTGCTCGGACCGAGCGTGAACGCATCGCCATTATTGGGCAGCGCACTGACCGCAACCCGCATGCCGTCGAAACTGATCGCCGCACCATCGGTGTAGGCATTGCCGGCCGAAAGGGTGGTTGCGGCGGTGGTGTCGGTGACATCGTAAGTCGTCACACCTGCGGCGACGCTGAACGCAATCCGGTAATTGTGCCCGGTCACCGCCGCCGGGTTGGTGACCACGCCCAGGTCAATGCCGGCACTGCCGCTGTTGCCGGAGGCGACCGCGGTAACGAATACGCCGTTGCCGGTTCCGATGCGCTCGAACAGGGCCGAGCCGTTGTCACCGACCGCAATCTGGCGCGAATCGGCTACCTGCAACAGGCGCTGCCCCTGGTCGCCGTTATAAACGGCGCCCGCGGCGGTGGCGCTGAACGGCGTGCTTTTTTCCAGGTTGCCGGAAAACAGATAGTTGCCGCCGCCGTCGGTGGCATTGGCGAGGCCGATCAGCTCCTGATAGTTCGACAACAGCGCACTGGCCACGGCGCCGCGGTCCTGGTCGGCGTAACTGCCGTTGCCCGCCTGGATGAGCGAGGTGCGGATCTGCTGGTACAGGTCGGTAATGGTGGTCAGCGTCCCCTCGGTGATGCTCAGGCGGTTTTTGGCGCTGGTCTGGTTGCGCTCGTATTGCGTGTTCATGTCCTGCGCCTGGGCGGTACGCAGCGTCTCGGCGGCGGCAATCGGGTCGTCCGCCGGGGTCAGCACGCGGCGCCCGCTGGAAATCTGCTGCTGCGTCCTTGCCACCGACGCCTGCTGGCGCTGCATTTCCATCATGCCCTGGTCGAAAAGAAACTTGGTGCCTATGCGCATCATGGTTTTATCTTCCCAGTTGGAGAATCGTGTCAAACAATTGGCCGGCCATGGCGATGATTTTTCCCGAAGCCTGGTAGGCCTGCTGGTAGCGCATCAGGTTGGCCGCCTCCTCGTCCAGATTGACCGCGGAAGCCGATTGGCGCGCCTCCTCGACACCGGCCAGCAGGCTGTTTTGCGCCGCACCGGTGACATTGGCCTCCTGTGCCTGGTTGCCCACTTCGCTGACCAGTTGCGCATAGGCGCTTTGCAGCGAAGCGTTGCCCCCGACCAGCATCGCCTTGGATTGCAGCGCCGCGAGCGCCAGCACGTTGCGGTTGTCGCCGACCCCGCCAGTGTTGGGTCCGATGGTGAATACGTCGCCGGCCGCCGGCGAACCGCTGATTTGCACCGTCCAGCCGTTGTAGCTGATGTTGCCCCCGGCGGTGTACGCCACGCCGACCGGGTTGCCGCTGCCGCTGCCGCTGACGTTGAAGGCGGCGCCCGAGGTGAAGGTGATGGTCACCGGATTCTGTAAATTGGCGTTGGCCGGGCCCGGCGTGTTGACCGCCCCGCTCGATATGGTCGCACCGGGCGAGTTGTTCAAGGATGCGGAACTCCTGATCGGGGCAGCGGCGGCAATACGATTGATGTCACTGATCAGCACCGCCATGCCAGAGGCACCGATACGCGTCGGCTGTATCAGGAAACTGTCACCCGCCGCCGGGGTGCCTGAAGAGAGCGTCAGCGTCACCCCGTCTATGGTCTGCGGCATGCCGTTCAGTGTCGTCACGGTATTGTCGGAGAGGCGCGTGAGGTCGTAGTGCACCGGCGAGCCGGCCGTCCCCCTGGTGGCGGTGCTGTTGCTGCCGCTACCGAACGATGAATTGACTGCGGCAAAGCCGCCCGCGCCGGTGGCGTTGGCAACCGTGGTGGTGATGTCGTTGCCGGCGGCGTCCGAGAGCACCAGCGTGCCAAGGGCGGCGCTGCCTGCGGTCTGCACAACGCCAATGGCCGCCAATGCCGCAGTGTTTGCGCTCAGCGCCTGGTCGATGTCGGCCGCGGTGACCACGCCGTTGGTCTGGGTGAACAGATTGACCGTGCCCAGGCTGGTGGTGATGTTCATGGCGTAGGTCTCGCCCGCCCCCAGGGCAATGCCGGTGAAGGCGCCTGAAACGCTGGTGGTGGCGGCACTGAAAGTGCCGACGTATTTCATCCGGTAGTCGCTGGTGGTGAGCGCCGCGTAGTCGGTGATGGTCGCGCCGAACGAGGCGCTGCCGGTGTTCAGTCCGTTGGCCAGCACCTGGCTCGTCCCGGCGGCGAACAGGTTGGTACCCATGCGCCCGCTCAGGTCCTGGCCGAGTTTGTGCTGGTCATTGAAACTGGCCGCCAGCGCCATGGCGATGCGGCCGAGCGCGTTCTGCGCCGGATCGAGCGCGTCATCGCGAAATTGCAGCAGACCGCCAAGCTGGCCGCCGGCCAGGTCGGCCGCGCGCATCTTGATCGCCGCGCCCGGACCCTGCAGCACCACCTGCTGCTTGTGCGGATCTTCATCGCCGACGACCACCTTGAGCAGGCTGGCGCCTTCCTTGAGCACCAGCGGCTGACCGCTGCCAAGGAACACGTTATAACTGCCGCTATCCTGCCTCACCACATGCGCCTGAACGAATTTGGACAGGTTGGTGACCAACTGGTCGCGCTTGTCGAGCAGGTCATTGGGAAGCTGCTGGCCGGTACCGGAGGAACTGAGCCGCACGATCTGTCCGTTAAGGTTGGCGATCTGGGAGCTGATGCTGTTGATCTGCCCGACCATCGCCGCCATGCTGCCGTTGACGTCGTTGCGTTGCGCCTCGAACTGGTTGTCAAGCTGATGAAAGCGCCCGCTCAGTGCCTGCGCCTGGGACAGCATTCCCTGGCGCGCGGCGGCGTCCGACGGGTTGGCGGCGACATCGTGCACGCTGCCGAAAAACGCGGTCAGCGCCGGCGACAGTCCGACCTCCGGATTGGCCAGTACGCCGTCAATGCGATTAATCTGCTTGGAAAAACCGTCAAGATGGCTGGCCGTCGCCTGCGCCTGCCAGGATTGCGCCTCAAGCAGGGCGTCATAGGCGCGCCGTACCTCGCTGACATCGACACCGCGACCGAAAAAACCGCCGCCGGTGTACTGCGGCAGGGCCGGTGTCTGAACCACCTCCTGCCGGTTGTAACCCTGGGTATTGACGTTGCTGATGTTATGGCCGGCGGTGAGCAGGCCGGCCTGCGCGGCACTCAAGCCGCTGATACCGATGCCGAAAATTGAGCTAGCCATGGATTTTTCTCCGCGCAGCGTACCGCCCGCCTAAGTGGGAATATCGGCATGCAAGGCGCCCGCTTGAATGGTTCACGCGGCAATTCCCCCGAGATTTGTGCGGATGATGCGGGCTATTTTTTCGGCGTAATGCGGATCGGTGGCGTAGCCCGCCTGTTGCAAGGCGCTGGCAAAACCGCTGGCGTCGCGGCCCTGCGCAAGGACGCCGCGGTAGCGCGGGCTGTTGGTCAGCAGGCGCGCATAGTCGGCAAATGACTCGGCCGGCGAGCCGTAGGCGCGAAAGCGCTGAGTCACGCGGCGCGCCTCGCCGTTGACGTACTCGGTGGTGGCGGCCTCGACCACCCGCCCGGTCCAGTCCTTGCCGGCCTTGATGCCGAACAGGTTGTTGCTTGCCGTCCCGTCGGCGCCTTTTACCTCGGCACGCCCCCACGCGGATTCAAGCGCCGACTGCGCCAGGATGAAGCGCGCCGGAATGCCGGTGGCCTGCTCGGCGGCGCGCGCATGCGGCAGCATGTTGCGCACGAACTCCTGCGCCTGCGGCGCCGTATCCGGTGCAAGCGCCGCCCTCAGGCTGGAGCGCACGCGCTCGAGCGCGGCGCCGGGTCCGGGGATGGGGCCGGGGACTGCAGCCGGCACCGGCGCGCCGCCGGGACCGGCGGCAACACCCATCTGGCGGGACAGTTGCTTGACGATGACATCGGCCAGGCCGACCCCCTTGCCCGACAGGCTTTGCGCCAATTGCTGGTCAAGCATGCCGGTATAGGTGCGCGTGGCATCGCTGTCCGTCGCACCGTCCTGCGGAATGGATTCGCGCATGCTCTTTAGCAGCATGTTCATGAACACCGCCTCGAATTGCGTCGCCGCCTGCTTGAGCGCCTTGTCCGGCGCGGCGCGCGAGGTGGCCTGCAACGAAGCGAGCGCCTTGGTGTCAAGCGCAAAGGACGCGTTGACCTGCTGCACCATCAGAGCACCTCCAGTTCGGCGCGCAGTGCGCCGGCCGCCTTCATCGACTGCAGGATCGACACGAGGTCCAGCGGATCGGCGCCCAGGGTATTGAGCGCCTTCACCACATCGGCGAGCTTGGCGCCGCGCCCGAGCATCATCAGGTTGCCGCCGTCCTGCTTGATCTGGATATCCACGCTGTCGCTGACCACGGTATCGCCGCGGGTGGAAAATGCCGAGGGCTGGCTCACCGCCGGCGTGCTCTGGATGCTGATTGTCAGATTGCCGTGCGCCACGGCGCACGGCTCTATCGTCACCGACTGGTTCATCACCACCGAACCGGTGCGTGTGCTGATAATCACCCGAGCCGCCCCTGGCGAGACATCGATGGAAAGATTCTCTATTTGCGCCAGAAAACCGACCCGGTCATTGGTTCCTGCCGGTGCCTGCACCTCGATGACGCGGCCATCGAGGGCGGTGGCAATGCCCGGCCCGACGGTGCGGTTGATGACATCGGCGATGCGCCGCGCGGTGTCAAAATCCGTGCTGTTCAGCTCCAGCTTCACACTTTCTCCCTGTGCAAGGACCGAGGCAACCGCGCGCTCGACGGTGGCACCGGAGGGCACGCGACCGGCCGAAAGGTGGTTGACCTTGACCGCACTGCCGCCCCCCGCGGCGCCATACCCGCTGACCACCACGTTGCCCTGCGCCATGGCATAGATCTGCCCGTCGGCGCCCTTGAGCGGCGTCAGCAGCAAGGAGCCGCCGCGCAGGCTCTTGGCATTGCCCATGGACGAGACGGTCACGTCGAGCATCTGCCCGGGGCGGGCGAAGGCCGGCAGCGTGGCGGTGACGATGACTGCGGCGACATTTTTCAACTGAAGGCTGGTGCCCGGGGGCAGGTTGACACCCAGCTGCGACAGCATGGCGATAATGCTTTGCACCGTGAACGGCGTCTGCGTGGTCTGGTCGCCCGAGCCATCCAGTCCGACCACCAGTCCGTAGCCCATCAACTGGTTGGCGCGTACGCCCTGGATGCTGGCGAGGTCGCGAATGCGTTCGGCCGCCGCGGGCAAGGGCGCCAGTGTGCCAAGAACGCCGAAAACACCGATAAAAGCGGCAATAAGCAGGTTTTTCATGTCAGTCCCGTAAAGGCGGTTACGCCGTCAGAATGGCAGCATGGAAAGAAAGAAACGGGCGAGAAAGCCCATGGTCTGCGCTTCATCGATATAGCCCTTGCCACGGTAATCGAGGCGCGCATCGGCGATTTGCACCGAGCTGACCGTATTACCGGACACGATATTGACCGGATTGACCACACCGGAAAGGCGCACCGTCTCGCTGTTGCGGTTTATGCCGATCTGCTTTTCCCCGCTGACGACGAGGTTGCCGTTGGGCAGCACTTCGACCACGGTGACGGTGATGGTGCCGGTAAAGGCGTTGTCGCTTGTCGTGGCACCCTTGCCCTGGAACTTGTTTTCCGAATTGGCGTCCACCAGCGAGCCCTCGAGCGGGTTTTTGGCGCCGAATATCCCCGACAGCGCACCCACCGCATAGGACACGCTGCCGGTACGCTGCGTACTCGAGTCGGAGGCGCGCGAGGCGGAGATCTTTTCGTTGATGCTTACTGTGAGGGTGTCCCCGACATTACGCGCCCTGCGGTCTTCAAACAGCGGCTGGTAGCTGGCCACCTGGAAAATGGCGCCGTTTGCCGCCTGCGGCGGCGACGGCTTGACGGCCACCGCGACGGCCGTGGTCGGTTCGCGCACCCCGACCAGGCCTTCCATGCAGCCGTTCATGAACAGCAGCGAGGCGGTATAGACCATCAGCGGCAGCGCGTCCTCGCGCAGCCGGCGCACCAGGCCGTGCCAGGCGCCCTGGATGGCGTGCCCGTAGCGGCATGGGTCGTTCACATCGTCTCTCATCGCAGGCCCCTTTCCCGTCAAAGTTGCGTCAACTTCTGCAGCATCTGGTCGGAGGTTTGGATTGCCTTGGAATTGATCTCGTAGGCGCGCTGGGTCTGGATCATGTTGACCAGCTCCTCCACCACGTTCACATTCGAGGTCTCGACGTAGCCCTGGTTGAGCAGTCCAAGTCCGCTGCTGCCTGGCGCCGCCGTATTGGCGTTGCCCGAAGCCGCGGTTTCGATATACATGTTCTGTCCTTGCGATGCGAGGCCGGCCGGGTTGATGAAATTGGCCAGTTGAAGGGTTCCCACCTGGGTCGGTTTGACCACCCCGCTCTGCGTGTAACTGACTGTGCCGTCTTGGCCGATGGTTATGCTCAGCGCGGTCGCCGGGATGGTAATGGCCGGTTGCACGATAAAGCCGTTGGAGGTCACGACCTGGCCGTTGTTGTCGACATGGAACGACCCGTCGCGGGTATAGGCGGTGGCACCGTCGGGCATCAGCACCTGGAAGAATCCCTGTCCGTTGATCGCCAGGTCCAGCGAGTTTCCGCTCTGCTGCAGGTTGCCCTGTGTGTGCACCCGGGTGGTCGCCACCGGTTTTACGCCGGTGCCGATCTGCAGGCCGGTGGGCAGCAGCGATTGCTGCGAGGATTGCGCACCGGGAGTGCGTATGGTCTGGTAGAGCAGGTCTTCGAACACTGCACGCGAACGCTTGAAACCGTTGGTGCTGACGTTGGCAAGATTATTGGAAATGACATCGATCTGCGTTTGCTGCGCATCTAGGCCGGTTTTGGCGATCCAAAGGGAACGAATCATGCTCTACCCCCTAACGAGTGAACAATGGCAGGAACGGCGCACATATGGCGCTGCAGCCAAAGCTGCACATCGGTCCTGGCGGATGGTTTTATTTGGCAATGCCGGCCCCCGTCGCATCATCAGCCGTTGACGTTGAGCAGTTGCGAGGCCTGCCGCGCATTGGCTTCGGCGTTTTGCAGCATTTTCATGTGCAGGTCGAACTGGCGCGCCAGCGCAATCATGCTGACCATCGCCTCGACCGGATTGACGTTGCTGCCCTCGATCGCACCGGAGGCGATGGCCACATCCGGATTGAGTTCGGCGCTGCCGCCGCCCTTCATGCGGAACAACCCGTCATCGCCACGGATTAGATCGGCTTCGGGCGGATTGACCAGCTTGATCCGCCCGAGTGAGAGCACCGCCTTGATGGCGCCCCCTTCGGGGATCGCCGCGACCGTGCCGTCACGCTCGATGTTGATGCTGTGCCCGGGGGGCACGCTGATCGGACCGCCGTCGGAGAGCACCGAACGTCCGGCCCTGGTCTGGAGCAAACCCTCGGCCGATATCTGCAGGCCGCCGTTGCGCGTGTAGGCTTCGCCACCGGACGCTTCGACGGCAATCCATCCGGGGCCGTTGACGGCGATATCAAGCGGATTGCCGGTCGACTGGATCGGACCCGGCGAAAAATTCGCCCCCGGCGTGGATTCGACGGCGAACACCCGCGTATCGCCGGCATTCTGCAGCGGCACGGCGCGAAAGGCCATGGTCTGTGCGCGATACCCCGGCGTGGTGGCGTTGGCGAGATTGTGGGTGAGCACGTCCTGGCGCAGCATGTCGTGCTTGGCGCCGGTCATTGCCGTGTAGATCAGTTTGTCCATGTGTTTCCCGTTTGAGGGCTACGGCGCCTAGCGCAGGTTCACCAGCGTCTGCAGCACCGAGTCCTGGGTCTTGATCGACTGCGCATTGGCCTGGTAGACGCGCTGTGCGGTGATCATGTTCACCAGTTCGGCCGTCAGGTCGATGTTCGAATCCTCGAGCGCACCGGCTTGCAGCACCCCGAGGCTGCCGGTGCTGGGCGCCCCGACCAGCGGCGCACCCGAAGTCGGCGTCTCGGCCCAGTTGTTGCTGCCCAGCGGCTGCAGGCCGTTGGGATTGGTAAAGTTCGCCAGCACCACCTGTCCCTGCGCCCGCGACTGGCCGTTGGAGTAGCGTCCCAGAATCACCCCGTCCGCGCTGGTTGAAAAACCGGAAAGACGGCCAGAGCCGTAACCGTCCTGGTCAAGCTGGTTGACGCCGAAGGCGCTGCCAAACTGGGTACTGCCGGTAAGGTCTAGCGTGTAGGCGAGCGGCGTGGTGGCACCGGTGGTAATTGCACCCGACAGATTGAGCGGCAGTGCCGTGGAGGCTGCCGTGTCGATGGCGCCGGTGGTCAGGAACACCACCGTACCGACCGGCCCGATGCCGCTGGCGTAGGCGACGTTGGCGGCGCCGATCTGCGTGCCGTCCTGCGCCGCCATCACCTGCCAGGTATTGGCCGCAGTCTTGACGAAATACAAGGACAGGGTGTGCGCGTTTCCCTGGCTGTCGGAAACGGACATCGAGGTGGCGCTGTTGAAAGTCGCCGTATCGGTCGGGTCAAACGCCGTCGCGGTCAGGGCGGTCGCGCGCGCATCCATGTTCACCTGCGCCGAGGTCGTGGTGGTGGCCTTGGGCGACAGGTCGGCGGATGAAAGAACGAGATCGGCGGCCGACGCCGAGGAGATCGTCCCGGTCGCATCGGCGGGATAGCCGGTAAGCCGCGCGCCGGCGGCATTGATCATGTAGCCGCTCTTGTCGAGGTGGAACTGGCCGTTGCGGGCAAAGGTGATGGCGCCGCTGCTGCTCATGCGGAAAAAACCGGAACCGTTGATGGCGATATCCATCGGGTTGCTCGAGACGTTGATGTTGCCCTGCGCGAAGGTCTGCTGCACGTTGGACAGGGAAGTGCCGATGCCCACGCTGATGCCGCCGCCGGCCACCGAATTGGCATAGACGTCGGCGAACTGCGCCGAGGATCCCTTGTAGCCGATGGTGTTTGAATTCGACACGTTGTTACCGATAATGTCGAGGTTCTTGGCCGCCGCATTGAGGCCGGACAATCCTTGCTGGAAACTCATGCTCTGACTCCTTTGGAATTCATTGGCACTTTCACCATGGCGCACAAAAAATGCATTCGGGCATCCCGCATCTAGAAAATCTGCTGCACATCCGACAGGCTGGCGTCGCCGAACCCGCCAAGGGTGAGCTTCACGCCGTCCTTGTCCGGCCGCACCGCATCAACGCGACCGAGGACCAGCGTCTGCGCAGCAACCTTCTTGCCCGCAGCCATGCCGCTGACCTCGAAGGTGTAGGTGCCGTTGACGGCCATTTGCCCGTTGTCGGCAACGCCATCCCAGGCGAAGGTCTGCATGCCGGCCTTTTGCGCACCCAGGTTGACCTGGTGCAACACGCCGCCGATCGAGTCGCGAATGATCACCGTCAGCTGGTCGACCGGCTGGCCCAGTGAAAAGCCGGCGGCGGCCGCGCCATCGGCCAGGGCCAGGCTTGAGCCGGGTACCAGCACCTTGTGCCCGACCAACCCGGCCGCCTGCACCGGCTGGGTCGCCGCCATGGAACCGGTCATGGCCTGCAGCGTCGCATTGAGCTTGTCGATGCCGCTGACGGTGCTGATCTGCGCCATCTGGCTGGTCACCTGCGCATTGTCCATCGGGCTCAGCGGGTCCTGGTTCTTTAGCTGGGCCACCAGCAGCTTGAGGAAGCGGTCCTCGCTGCCCGGATCGGCGGCCTTGGCCGCCGCGGTTTGCGCCGCGCCGGCGGCCGGTTGCACCACGGGTTGAATGCTCGTTGTCATGTGCTCCCCTTGTTCACGAACCGAGCGTGAGCACCTTGAGCAGCATGCTCTTGGCGGTGTTCATCATCTCGATGTTGGTCTGATAAGAGCGCGAGGCGGAGATCATGTTGACCATCTCGTCCACCACGTTCACGTTGGGCATCGTCACGTAGCCGTCCTTGTCGGCCAGCGGATGCGCGGGATCGCGCAGGCGCCGCATCGGCGAACTGTCCTCGACCACGCCGCCGACCTTTACGCCGGTCGCCGGAACGCCGCGCCCCCCGGCGATGGGCGTTGCCTGGAATACCACCTGCCTCGCGCGGTAGGCCTTGCCGTCGGGACCGCTGGCACTGTCGGCGTTGGCGATGTTGCTCGCCACCACGTTCAGGCGCTGGCTCTGTGCCGAAACAGCCGAACCTGAAACCTCGAATACCTTGAATAGCGACATGGCAGCCTTTCCCGTCAGCCCTGTATCGCGGCCAGCATGGTTTTGATCTGGTGGTTCAAAAAACGCAGCGACGCCTCGTATCGCACGGCGTTGTCGGCGAAAATGGCGCGCTCGGTGTCCATGTCCACGCTGTTGCGATCGAGGCTGCCCTGCGCCCCGGTGCGGTATTGCACCTTGGTGCCGGCGGCCGAGCCGGCCGGCTGCAGGTGGTTCTGATCGGTGCGCTGCATGCCCTGGGATGCGCTCATGTTGGCGCCACCGCCGCCGGCTGCGCGCAACGCCGCGGGCAGGTCAAAATCACGCGCCTGGTAGCCCGGGGTGTCGGCATTGGCAATATTCGACGCCAGCAATTGCTGGCGCTGTGCGCGAAGCATCAGTGCGTCGCTGTGAAAGCTCAAGTTTTGGTCCAGTTTGCCGATCATTACTGCCTCCGAGCGATTTTGGCGTGGTGCCGGATGAGCTTCATTATGCAAATCGGTCGCCTGCCTGATGCCCGGAATAGAGCGCAATTGCGGCGGCTGTTCGCTGCATTGATGCCTTGCGCACGCGCGTAACGTCCCCTCCATGATGCAAATACCCGGGAGAGCGCAAATGCTGCAGTTGTCACCAAGGCAAGGTGCAGGGTCGATAAGATGCCTGCTGTTGGCGCTGGCATTGGGCGCCTCGGCGCCCAATGCCGCTCACGCCGCCGAAGAGCCCGACCCGCTGGCCGGCCTTAAGCTATTTCTCGAATCCAAGACAGCCGGACTGCCCGGGCGTGTGGAACTGACCTTCGGCAACCTCGATCCGAAGTTGAAACTGGCGCCATGCGCCAAAGTGGAACCGTCAATCCCCTCCGGCTCCCGCCTGTGGGGCAAGGTAAATATCCGCCTGCGCTGCACCGAGGGCGCGGGCTGGATAGCCTGGCTTCCGGTGGAAATCAAGGTCTGGGGCCCTGCGCTGGTCGCCACCGCCGGCTTTGTCGCCGGCCAGTCCCTGTCGGAGCGTGATGTGCGTCTGGCCGATGTCGAACTCACCAGCGAACCCGGGGCCATTACCGCCAGCTCACAGCTATCCGACAAAACGCTGGTCAAACAGCTTGCCGCCGGGCAGGTGCTGCGCCAGGACCAGTTTCGCGCCAGGCCGGCCATCACCCAGGGCGATCTGGTCAGGGTCATTTACCAGGGCGACGGCTTTACCGTCAGCACCGAGGGCCACGCCATGGGCCAGGCCATGGCCGGCGAGTCCCTCAGGGTAAAGACCGCCTCGGGCAAGGTGCTATCCGGCCTGGCCAGGCCGGGCCGGGTGGTGGAAGTATCGTTTTAAGCCGCATCCAGGCAGCGCGGCCAGGACTGAAAAAAAGATCTCATGAAAGCTAAAGTTCAGCAAAAATTCGCCGTTAAACATCCATACGAGGCGCCGCCCTCGGAACAGGAGCTAATATGAAAATTGGATCATCCACCGACCCGTTCAATGCCGGCCCGGCCTCCGGGACGCGCACCGCCGCCAAGGGGACGGCCGGCACCGAAGGATCCGTCGCAGCCAAAGAGGTAAGCCTGAGCGATTTGTCGCGAAAATTGTCGGCCATGGAAACCGGTGTGAGTGGCGGCGCGGTTGAAAGCGCCCGCGTCTCGGCGATCAAGGCGGCCATCCGCAATGGCGAGTTCAAGGTCAACACTGAAGCGGTCGCCGACCGCCTGCTGCAAAGCGTGCATGACATGCTCGGCAAGAAGGCTTGACATGACCATCTTGGCGGCCGCCTCGGGGCTCACCGAACAGTTGCGCCAGGAGTTTGACGGCTATTGCGCGCTCGAGCACCTTCTTGCCAAGGAAGAAGAGGCGCTGATTGCCGTCGCCAGCGACCGCGTTGCGGCCCTTGCGGGCGAGAAAGAACGCGTCACCGAAAGCTTGCAGGAACTGGCCCATCGTCGCATCGCCATGCTGCAGTCCAAAGGACTCTCCGGCGATGCCGCCGGCATGCGCACGTGGCTGGCGCGCCACCCCGAGCGCGCCGAAGCCGCACCCGCCTGGGAATTGCTTTCGTCCAAGGTGGTGGCCACAAAACGACAGAACCAGTCCAACGGCCGGTTGATCGACGCGCTGGTGCGCCACCTCCAGGTGCGCCTGAACATGATTTCGTCTGCCACCTGCGCCAACCCCACCTACGGCCCGGACGGTCACTCACGCGTGGCGCGTTTTCCGTCCGCGCTCGGCCAGGCCTGATCTTCCACGCCTGCAACCGCCGCGCACGCCGCTTTGCCGGCACGCGCGCATCGCTTACGAACCGGCCGCTTCCCCGGGCCGGGCGGCCGGGGGGATGGGCTGGTTGCAAGAAACCCAATAACGCCCGACCGCTGCCAGCTTGCTGACGTATTCGTCGAAACCAACCGGCTTGACGACATAGCTGTTCGCGCCAAGATCAAAGCTTGCGCGAACATCGCGCTCCTCGGTTGAGGAGGTGAGCATGACCACCGGAATCGCGCGGGTGTGCGGATCGTCTTTTAAGCACCGCAAGACTTCGAGCCCGTCAAGCTTGGGCAGCTTGAGGTCGAGCAGGATCAGCCTGGGCAATATCGTGGCGTCACGCCCCGCGAATTCTCCCTGGCCGAAAACGAATTCAACCGCGCGCGCGCCGTCCTCGAAATGCAACACCCGTTCGCCAAGGCCCGCCTTGCGCAAGGCGCGAAGCGTCAGGTCGACGTCATCCGGATTGTCTTCGACCAGCAGTATTTCCACAGTACCCATATCGGCATCTTCTCCGGAAACCTTGGGTCGCGCATTGAACCCCTGAGAATGCCCTCATGCGTGACGGACAAAGGATACACCCATCCGCCTGCCGCCTGAACCGCCCCGCCCGGTCCGGTCGGCGCGGTACACAACCGCCGCTACCCTCCTCACGCCGGCGGCCACAGCCTACGGCTGTTTGCGCTGCGGCGCAGCGGCAATCACCAGTCCTTCACCTTGCTGCGCAGGCGCGTCACCGCCTGGCTGTGCAACTGGCACACCCGCGACTCGGTCACGCCGAGCACTTCGGCAATCTGGCGAAAGTTGATCTCCTGCTCGTAATACAGGCCCATCAGCAATTTTTCCCGCTCCGGAAGCTCCTCGATCGCGGTCATCAATTTCTTGCGAAAGCGCTTGTCCTGCAGGATGTCCTCCGGGCTGGGACGCTCGTCCGCGCAACTGCGGTCAAGAAACCGTTCCTCGCCGTCACGGTCAAAATCGTCGTAATAGAACAGCTGCGCACCGTGCGCCTCCTGCAACAGCGCCTGGTAATCGGCCAGGGACATTCCCAGTTCACCTGCGATCTCGTGTTCGATACAGGGTCGTCCGAGGCGTTGTTCAAGCTTTGACATCGCCGTTTCGATGCGTCGCTGCGCTTTTCTGATGCCGCGCGGCAACCAGTCGTTCTGGCGCAACTCATCGAGCATTGCGCCGCGGATCCGTTGCGAGGCAAAAGTCTCGAATTGCGCGCCCTGATCGTCGCGGTAGCGGCTGGCCGCGTCCATCAATCCGATCATCCCGGCCTGCACCATGTCGTCCAGTTGCACGCTCGCCGGGAGGCGCGCAAGCAGGTGGTGCGCCATGCGCTTTACCAGCGGGGAATAGCGTTTCAGGGTGTCCTGCGTATCGAGCGTTCCGGCTGCGGTATACATGTTCTAACTCCAGGAGGGTGAAACGGCATGGGCGTGCACGGGGTTTTTTTCATCTTGTGCGGATGACGGCACATGGGAGCGCAGACGCCATCCATCCAGGTCCGCGACCAGGCGGCGCAAGGCTTCCGGACAGGCGTCCTGCGTCGCGAACGGCGCCCGGTCGCGATGAATATTTCCGCAAAAATACAGGTCAAGGTCGAGGAAGCGCCGTGCCGTGGCGGCAAGGTTGCCAAACGCCACATGACCGTCTGCGGCATCTTGTGCGCCGTCAACCAGCACCTGCAGGCGCTGCGGCCGCACCGACGCGGCAAGGCGCTTGATCTGGCCGTACGCCGGCATCAGACCGCCAGCGCCCGCCGGGGCGATAAACAGCCAGTCGCCGCGCGGATCGGCGAGCACCCCGCAACGCGCGGTGCGCGACAGGTTGAGCAATACCATGTCGGGCTCCATCGGCAACGAATAAAGCTGCGACAGCAGATCATGTCGCGCACGCCCGGTATCGATTTGCACCAGGCCGCGACCGGCCGGAAGCAGCACCACACCTTGCGGCCCCTCCAGCAACACCTGCTCCCAGCCGCGGTCCTCCGACAGCAGGTGCGACAATTCATAGCGCGCGCGCAAGCCCCAGGTCGCGGCCATCGCACCGGGGCTTTGGTCGAGCACAATCACGCGGCGGCCGCAGCTTGCGAGCAGTGTGGCCAATTGCGCAACAATGCGCGCCTGCTCCTGGTCGCTCGCCGCACCGCAAATGGGCAGCACACGCAGGCCCCGTGGTGCGAGCAGTCGCCGCAAGCCGGCGGCCTGGTCGCCGATCGCCGCATGATCCCGCTGTACGGACTCAAGCATGGCCGACCTTTTCCGGTGCCTGCCGTGCGGCCAGCATCAACAGCGTCTCATCCGAACTAAGTGCGAAGGCACCGGTGCCCGGACTGCCCAGCGCCTGGCGCACCAGCTGTGCCGCATTGGGCAACGCAAGGTCCTCGGGAACGCGCTGGCCGCTCGAAACATAGTGCAGCGGCAGGCGATGGCGCATCGCGGTATCAAGCACGCTGCCGGGCTTGATCGCCTCATCGAGCTTGCTGATGCAACAGCCGGCCAGGGACCGCACGCCGGCAGGACCGACATAGGCGCGCACCACATCCTCCAGCGTTTCGCCCTGGCAGGCGGCGTTGAGAAGCAGAAGGCGTTTAATGTTCGGCGTGCCGAGCATCGCAACCTGCTCGGAAACCCTCGGGTCGCGCTGGCCGACGCCGATGGTGTCTATCAGCACCAGGTGCTTGTCACGCAACGCGGCAAGCGTTGCGTGCAGTTCCGCCGCATCCTGCACCGCGTGCACCGGAACGCCCAGGATGCGCCCGTAGATGCGCAACTGGTCCTGCGCACCGATGCGGTAGCTGTCGGCCGAGACCAGGCCGAGCTTTTGCGCACCGTACTTCATCACGTAGCGGGCGGCCAGCTTGGCGGTGGTGGTGGTTTTGCCAACCCCGGTCGGCCCGACCAGCGCGAAAACGCCGCCGCGGTCTATCAGTTCATCGGCCGGGGCCTGGTGCAGGTTGGTCTCCAGCACCGAAATCAGCCAGGTGGCGGCCTGCTCCGCGGTGAAATCATCGGGCAGGCGCGTCGTGACAGCCCGCACCAGCCCGGGCGAAAAACCCGCCGAAAGAAGCTGGCCGGCCAGTTTCATGCGCAACGGTGCGCGCCGCGCCGAATCGCTCCAGGCAAGACTGGCAAGCTGCCCTTCGAGCAGGCTTCGAACCGACTTCAACTCGGACATCAGGTCATTGCCAGCCGCCGGCGCCGACGCATGAACCTTTACCGCTGCCGCGGACGGCAGCACTGCGGCGGCCACATCGGATGGCGACGCCACGGCACCGCGTTTCATGGCGTAGTCCTTGAACGGCTGCAGTGAGGCACCGACCGCCTCGGTACCCGCCCCCGTTGCATTGCCTGTCGAAGGCTGTGCGATGCTTTCCACCTCCCGTTGCGCCATGGCCATCATCTCGAATCCACCGGCAACCTGCCGGCTCGAGAGGATGACTGCGTCGTCCCCCAGCTCCTGTTTCACACGGCGCAGCGTTGCGCGGGAATTTTCGCCGAGGAACTTTTTCACATTCATGCTTTTGCTCCGATGGAAGAGGTGACGCGGATGGTGCGGTTTTCCGGAATTTCTGATTGAGCCAGGACGCGCAGTTGCGGCAGGGTGCGACGGGCAAGTCGGGCAAGCGCGACGCGCAATCGGTCGGGCACCAGCAGCACGGGTGGCGCACCGAGGGATTCCTGGCGCATCAGGGCGGCGGCGCATTCGGCCACCAGCGTGTCAGCCAGCCCCGGCTCCAGGCCGAGTCCGTCGCCACCTGCGACACTTGCCGCCTGCAGCAGGACGCGCTCCAGTTCCTGGTCGAGCGCAATCACCTTCAGTTCGCGCGCACCGTTGAACAATTGCTGCACAATGCCCCCGCCCATGGCCACCCTGGCCGCAGCGGTGAGTTCCTGCGCATCCTGGGTACGCCCGGCAACCTCCGCCAGCGCTTCGAACACGCTGCGCAGGTCGCGCAGGTGCACCCCCTCGGCAAGCAGGTTCTGCAACACGCGCTGCAGCGTCGCCAGGGAAATTATTTTGGGCACCAGGTCCTCGACCAGCTTGGGCCACTGGCGGGTCAGGT
The DNA here is from genome assembly GCA_945861875.1 of Bordetella parapertussis. Classification (GTDB taxonomy): domain Bacteria; phylum Pseudomonadota; class Gammaproteobacteria; order Burkholderiales; family SG8-39; genus CAITSH01. The sequence continues at coordinate 24,692 of CAMAWC010000022.1, read as the reverse complement.
GATCGAGCAGTTGTTGCGTTTCCTGCCGTCCGAGCAGGGCACCGGCGTGACCTTGCAGCACGTGCGATATGTGTGTCGCCACCACCGTGCCGGCGTCAACGACGGTATAGCCCCCGGCCTGCGCCTGTTCGCGCAGCGATGCCTCGATCCAAACCGCCGGCAGGCCGAACGCCGGATCCTTGGTCTGGTTTCCCGGCAGCATGGTCGCGGCATGGCCCGGGTTGATGGCCAGCATCATGCCGCTATAGGACTCCCCTTCGCCCACCATCACCCCCTTGAGCGAGATGCGATAGGCGCTTGGCTTGAGTTCGAGGTTGTCGCGAATGTGGACAGAGGGCGGCAGGAAGCCCACGTCCTGCGCGAATTTGCGCCGAAGCGCGCGAATGCGCTTGAGCAGGTCACCCTCCTGCGCCCGGTCTACAAGGGGAATCAGCCGGTACCCGACCTCCAGGCCGAGCGTATCAACCTGCTGCACATCCTCCCAGGTCGCGTCCTGATTCTCTGACAGGGCCGGTGCCTCGCCGGGCACCACCTGCGCTTCCTGCGGTTTTGGTTGCTGCCGCCGCCAGCCAAGGTAGGCGCTGATTGCGGCGAAAATGATGAAAGGCAGGTGCGGCATGCCCGGGATGAGCCCCATCACACCCAGGATCGCGGCCGTCAGGTAAAACGCCTGGCCGTTCTGGAACAACTGACTGACCATCTGCTGGCCGATGTCCTGGGTGCCGACGCGGCTCACCACCAGGCCGGCCGCGGTGGAAATGATCAACGCCGGGATTTGCGCGACCAGTCCGTCACCAATGGCGAGCAGGATGTAATTGTTTGCCGCCTGAGAAATTGAAAGATTGTGCTGCAGTACGCCCACCGCCAGTCCGCCGACAATATTGATGACCAGGATGAGGATGCCGGCGACGGCGTCTCCACGGACGAACTTGCTCGCGCCATCCATGGCACCGAAAAAATCCGCCTCCTGCGCGATTTCGGTGCGGCGGCGGCGCGCCTCCTGCTCGCCGATAAGCCCGGCATTGAGGTCGGCATCTATTGCCATCTGCTTGCCCGGCATCGCATCCAGGGTGAACCGCGCCGCCACTTCGGCAATGCGTCCGGCACCCTTGGTGATGACCATGAAATTGATCACCACCATGATGCCGAACACCACCAGGCCGACGGTGAAGTTTCCGCCGACAAGGAAGTGGCCGAACGACTCGATGACCTTGCCTGCGGCATCCGGTCCGGTGTGGCCGTGCATCAGCACCACGCGCGTCGAGGCGACGTTCAGGGACAGCCGCATCAGGGTGGTGATCAGCAGCAGCGTCGGAAAAACCGCAAAGTCGAGCGGGCGCGCGGTGTACAGACTCACCAGCATCACCAGCAGGGCGATCGCAATATTGAATGTGAACAGCAAGTCGAGCACGAAAGGCGGCAGCGGCAGCACCATCATGGCGAGGATCATCACCACCAGCAAAGGGGCGGCGAGCCCCTGCCAGTTCAGATTGGCGGGACCGTCGCTGGTCGTGGCCGAAGCGCTCACGCGACAGTCTCCGCGGCGCCCCACTCGGCCGGCACCGGCAGGTCATACGGGGTGCGCGGCAGGGCACGGCCGGCACCGGCCATGCGCAACTGCATCACCCAGGCAAGCACCAGCGCGACCGCCTCGTAAAGTTGCCACGGGATGTCGGCGCCCAGTTCACCATGGCGGTATAGGGCGCGGGCCAGCGGCGCCGCCTCGAGCAAGGGCACGCCGTTCTCCCCCGCCACTTGGCGAATTTTCTGCGCCATCAGGTCGCGGCCCTTGGCGACGACGCGTGGTGCGCGGTGTCCGTCACGGTACGACAGCGCGACGGCGAAGTGCGTCGGGTTGGTCACCACCACATCGGCCTTGGGCACCTCGTCCATCATGCGCCGGCGGGCCGCTTCCCTTTGCTGGCTGCGGATGCGCGCCTTCAACTGCGGATCACCTTCGCTCTCGCGCATCTCGCGCTTCACCTCCTCGAGTGACATGCGCAAGCCCTTGGCGTGCTTCCACAGTTGCCACGGCACGTCGACCCCGGCGACCAGGGCGGTACTGGCGGCGAGCACAAGAAATGTCACTGCGATCAGATTGGCGCCGCCGGCCAGGCCGCCCTCGGGTGCGAGGGCGCCGAGGGTCATCAAAAAGTGGCGATTGTCCCAGAGCAGCCAGGCGGTCACACTGATGATCAACGCGGCCTTGAGCAGCGCCTTGCACATTTCGGCCAGCGCCTGCGTGGAGAACATCTGCTGCAGTCCGCGCGCCGGCGACATGCGCGTGAAGTCCGGTTCGAAGGACTTGGTTGTGAACAACCAGCCGCCGAGGGCGACACCGCCGGCGATAGCTGCGGCGGCGAGCATGGCGAACCACGGCAGCACCAGCATCAGCGCGCTCCAGGCCGCGGCATCCAGTCGCACCAGCATGCGCGTCGTGTCGAGTGCGCTGGCGTGGTCGAAGGCAAGCCCGGAACGGACCAGTCCGCTCAAGCCGCCGGCAACGCCGGGCCCGAGGAACCAGCACACGCCGGCGGCGGTCAACAAACCGAGACTGGTGCCAAGTTCGCGCGAACGCGCGACCTGCCCTTCCTCCTTCGCCTGCTCGAGACGGCGCGGCGTTGCCTCGAGGCTGCGTTCCTGGTCGGAATCGTCGGACATCGGGACTTATTGGCTGCGGATGCGGTTTTCCATGGCTACGATTATTTCGCCGCAGCGCTGAATCAATCCCGCGAATAGCCCTGGCTTAGTGCGTCTTTTCGGACGCTCCGCTCACGCGGTGCAGGCTACATTCGATACAACCGGCGGCCTTGCCGGCCACACCATGGAGGGATGTCATGCTTAAACAATTCAATGCCGAGTCGGGCTACGCCGAAATGGACGCACTTGCGCCGGACCTTGTCGATGAAATACTCGACCATGCCATGATCGATGACGATGTCGTTCTGGCGGAAATCGAACCCTGGGATTTCCCCGACGACGAAGACGACCCGGAATAATCCGGCGCCCTAGGCAGCCATGCCCGCCGGACGGGCCGGCGCGGCACATCGCGCGGCCTTTTTGGCAGGCCTGTCGCGCCCTCTGCGAGCGCCGGGAAAACGCCGCCCGGCGAATTGAACCGGCCATGCACTGCCATCGTGAATAAGCTGGAGACCCGCGCCAGACGGCCGTTTCCAGCCGACGGCAGCAATCCCATTGCAGGCCGGCAAAGCCTAAGCTGCTGCCCCACGCCAGAGTTGATCCAGATCGGTAATGCCCCATGCGGCCGGATCTTCGCGGTTGGTGATGCGGTCGGTACAGGCCGGAGCGGAAAGATCCTGCGTTTCGGGCGCGATCCGCGCCCCGGCCGTGACGGAAAAAAACACCTTGATGACCGGGGTGAGGAGTGATTTTTCCGACTGCCCGACGATCACGCCGAGACGGCCCGAACGCAGGCGGACGAGCGAACCGACCGGGTAGATGCCCACCGCCTTGACGAAAGCCTGGAACACCGTTTCATCGAAATGCCAGGCGCTCCATTCAGCCATTTTCCGGATGGCCTCGGCCGGTTCCCAGCCCTTGTTATAGGGACGCTCGGAGGTGACCGCGTCATACACATCACAGACCGCACCCATTTTGGCAAACCGGCTGATCTGAGCGGACATCAGTTGATGGGGGTAGCCACCGCCATTCACCTTTTCATGGTGATGCAGGCAGACATCGCGCGCGATGTCGGATATGCCCGCCCCCATCGACAGAATCTTTTCGCCCTCGACGGTATGGGTCTTGACGATGGCAAACTCGGCATCGGTCAGTTTGCCCGGCTTGTTGAGGATTTCCGCCGGAACGGCCATTTTTCCGATGTCGTGCAGCAAACCGGCAAGTCCGGCCTCGCTTACCGATTCCTCGTCCAGCCCCATCTGCCGCGCCAGGGAAATCATCAACGCGCACACCGCCACCGAGTGCATGTAGGTGTAGTCATCGGATGTTTTCAGTCGCGCCAGACCGATCAAGGCCTCGCGGTTGCGCGCCAGTGAAACGCCTATTTCTTTGACCAGCGGGCGGACTGCGTCGGCCCGGATGGCGTTGCCCATGCGCGCTTCCTGGAACATCGACACCACCGCTTTCCTGGACTCGGCGACGATTCCGGCTGCACGGCTCAGTTCCTCCGCCAGGCCGGTGGGCCGCATCGCGATGGCCGGGGACGCTTCCGCAATATCGAGCAAGCGGTCGATCTGTTGCTCGACCACTTCCTTGGCGCACCCGTCAGCCGTGTCCAGCCCTTTGTCCGTGTCGATCCACGCCTCCTTGATGCCGCTATCAAGGATGCGCCGGAGGTCCTCCTCATGATCGATCAGGAATGCGCTTTTCCAGAATGGATGATCCATCCAGGAGCCGCACAAATCCTGCACGAACATACCCGATTGCAACTGTGCTACGGCGATGCGTTTGAGCATGTGTCAGTACCGGTGAGCCGCCGCCGCGCAGGGCGCCCGCAATCAGGCGGCAGCCACCCGTTCGACGCGAAAGCCGGTCATCACCTGCTGCATCGACTGTGCAAGCTGCTCGAGTTTGGCCGCGGAATCGGCAATCGCATTGACCGCGACGGCGTTTTCCCCGGTCATCTGCGCGACGCGCTCCACGCTGTGCGCGATCTGGCTCGAAGCGCTCGATTGCTCGGCCAGTGCGCTCGAAATCTCGGTCACCGCACCAAGCACCTTGCTAGCGCCATCGCTCACCTCACGCATGCTCTCGCCGGCACCGCGCGCCTTGGACACCCCGTCGGCGACACGCGTGCTCCAGCGCTCCATGTGCGTCACCGCCTGCCCGGTGCCGGCCTGGATCGCCTGCACCATGGAGGCGATTTCCTGGGTCGACTGGGTGGTGCGCTCGGACAGCTTGCGCACCTCGTCGGCGACGACGGAAAAGCCGCGCCCCTGTTCGCCGGCGCGCGCCGCCTCGATGGCGGCGTTAAGGGCGAGCAGGTTGGTCTGGTTGGCTATTTCCTGGATGACCGTGACGATGGTCGAAATCTGGCCCGAGTGTTTTCCCAGGTCCTGGATGATTTGCGTCAGTTGTTGCGCCGATTCGGCGATGCCGGCCATTTCACTGGCCGTGGACTGCACCGCCTGGTTGCCGTTGGTCGACAACTCGCCGGACTGGCGCGAAATGCGCAGCGCATCGTTGGAGTGTGCCGCCACCTGGCTGATGCTCACGGTCATTTGCTGCACCGACGCCGTCATCGACGCAGCGGCCTCGGTCTGCTGGCCCGAACTGGCCGCGATCTGCTGCGAGGAGGTCGACAAGGCTGCGGCGGCGGCCGACAATTGCTGCGAGCCGCTGCTCACCTGTGTAATCACGGCGCGCAGGTTCTCCTGCATTTGCCGGATCGCGGCAAGCAGGCTGTCCGGACGCTGCGGCGGAATCTCCACCGACAGGTCGCCGCTGGCTATGCGATGCGCCACCTGCGAGGCGTAGGCCGGTTCGCCGCCGAGCTGGCGCATCAGGCTGCGCGCGATCATGGTGAATGGAATGGCGGTGATGGCGAGGCCGACAATGCACAGCAGAAACTGCACCGCCTGCACCACCAGGTAGCCACGCGCGGTACGCTCGGACTGCAGCGACACCTGCTTGAAAAATTGCTGTTCCAGTCCTCGGCTAAACTTGCCCAGGTCGACATTGAGGGCCGCATCCACGCCGCGCATCTGCCGATCCAGGGTCATTGCCGATGACACGGCGTTGGAGGGCTCATAGTCAGCCAACCCGGCGGAGAGTTTGGCCGCCACATCGCGATGGGAGGCGGCGAGAGTGTCGGCAGCCGATTTTTCCAAGCCGATGGCGGGCAGAAGCTGACCGAGCTTGGCGAGGTCTTCCTGGACCCGGCGCCCGGATTCCTCGAACAAGGCCTTGTGGCTGGCCAGATCGGCAGGCGCACTGCCGCGCAGCATGACGTTCTTCCACTCCTGCACCTGCTGCCGGAACGCCGCCTGTGCCGATTCGGCGTGCCCCAGCACCGACAACTCCGTGCGTTGCCGCTCAAGCACCTCCGTCATCTGATTGCCCTGGTAACGGACGCCAAGAATACCGGCGATGCCGCCGGCCAGTGTCACGGCGCAAAGAAGGCCGCCCATCCACATGAATCGTTCGCGGATAGTGCTGTTTTCGAATTTATTCATACATCCTCGCTTCCTGCTGTGCGTTGACACAAGCGGTTGACACAAACATATGGCGCCGTGGTGCCCTCCCCGCCCCGCGCTTCCGGGCAAGTGCGATCAAGGGCCGACGGTACCGGCCGGCCTAGATACTTCCTTCCAGTAATTCGTTAAGGTCCAACACCAGGACCAGGCCCCCTTCGCCTGAAAGGGTTGCTCCGGCGATGCCGCGCGGCTTCATGCCGGCGAGCGGTTTTATCATCACCTCGGCCTGTCCGGACACCTCGTCCACGCTGAGAATCAGCGGGGTGTCCGCATGGTTGACCACCACGCCATAGCCCCCCACGACATCCGACCTGCGGCCAAGCACAGTTCCAAGATCGATCACCGGAAGCACTTCGCCGCGCACCACGATGACGCGTCGCCCCGACACATGCTGGACCCGCTCGCGGCCGATTTCGATGACCTCGCGCACCGCACCCAGCGGTATCGCAAAGGGTTGGCCGGCCATCTTGAGCATCAGCACCGGCAGTATCGCCAGGGTCAGTGGCAGGGTAATGGTCATTTTTGAACCCTGGCCGGGCGTCGAGGAAATATCGATGCGCCCTTTCAGTCGCGTAATATTGGTTTTGACCACATCCATGCCGACGCCGCGGCCGGACACCGAAGAGACCTCGGTCTTGGTCGAAAACCCCGGCAGGAAAATCAGGTTCAGGCTTTGCCGCGCGTCGAGCAGCGATGCCGCCTCCTCGGTGAGCAGGCCTTTTTCCACCGCCTTGGTGCGTATCACCTCCGGATGCATGCCCTTGCCGTCGTCGGAGATCTCAATGACGATCTGGTCGCCCGCCTGCGCCGCCGACAGGCGGACCATGCTTTTGGCCGGCTTGCCGGCGGCCAGCCTTTCCGCCGCCGATTCGACGCCGTGATCAACCGAATTTCTCACCAGGTGGATCAGCGGGTCGTTAAGTTCCTCAAGGATGGTCTTGTCCACCTCGGTATCCTCGCCGGCCAGCACCAACTCGATGTCCTTGCCGAGCTGGCGCCCGAGGTCGCGCGCCAGCCGGATATATTTCTGGAAGACGCGTCCGACCGGCTGCATGCGCGCGCTCATCACCGCACTTTGCAAATCACCCACCAGCATGTCAAGTTCGCCGCTCACCGTCTCGATCGCCTTGGCCGCTTCGTTGTTCCGCTGCGCCTTTGACAGTGCCGCCGACAGGCAGGCCAGACGGGTGCGGGTGAGGCCGATCTCGCCCGACAGGTTGAGAATCTGGTCAAAACGCGCGGTATCAATACGCAGCGACGTTTCCTTGGGCGCGGCGGCCGGCGGCGCTGCGGCACGGGTCGATGGCGCGACCGGCGCCTGCGGCACAGTCGGGGGTGCCGCCTCGCCGGCAGGCGCTGGCACCGGAGAGGGGTCCGGTGTGACAGGCGGCCTGCCGGTTACGGCGGCATAAAAGGCGGTCCATTGCGGTCCGACGGCTGCCCCCGCAGCCGGTACGCCTGGCGCGGCCGCCCGGGCCGGCACGGCAGTCACGGCCTCTGCTGCCGCAACCGGCGCGCGCGGGGAAGCCGGGCCGCCCTCGGCGGCGGCACGCAAGGCTTCAATGAGCTCGCGCGAAGCCGGGACGGGCATACTCATGCCGGCCATTTCATCGAACATGCGGCGCACCTCGCCGGTGGCCTCGAGCACGATATCCAGCAATTCCGGAAAAAGCCTGAGTTTCCCGCTGCGTAACAGGTCGAACAGGTTCTCGGTCTTGTGGCACAACTCCACCAGCGGCGCAGCGTCGAGGAACCCGGCGCCGCCCTTGATGGTATGAAAGCCGCGAAATACGACATTGATCAATTCCGGGTCGTCCGGGCGTTTCTCCAGGTCGACCAGTTTTATGTCCACGTCGGACAGCAACTCCCCCGCCTCGGCAAGAAAGTCCTGCAGCAGGTCCTGGGTTTCGGCAAATGCGCTCATGGCAGCATCATCAGAAACCGAGACTCTCTAGCAGGTCGTCCACCTGCGCCTGCCCCGTCACCACGTCGGCGCGCCCGGCGGCGTTGATCACAGGACCGTTGAGAAAACCCTCGTCCCCGTTGGGACGCCTGTCCGGTGGCGTCGTCTCCAGGAGCAGTGCGAGAAGGTGCTGCTCCATCTCGCGTGCCAGCGTCACCACACGGTTGATCACCTGGCCGGTCAGGTCGTGAAAGTCCTGCGCCATCATGATCTCGGTAAGCTGTGCGTTGGTCGCCCCGGTTTCGGCCGGCAGCCCCTTGAGAAACTCGCGCGTCGCCCCGGCTGTCGCCTTGAATTCCTCAACACCGGCCTCACCCGAATAGACGCGGTCCCATTGCGCACCGAGCTTCTGCGCCCCGTCCTGCAGCCGGTCCTGGTGCACCTTGCCGGCCTCGACCGCCGCGAGGGCACGATCAGCCGCCTTGCCGGTGAGGGTGGCAATATAGGCGAGCCGGTCGCGCGTGTCGGGCAAAGCCTGCAGGCTCGACTCGACGCCCTTGTCAAACCCCAGTTCGCGCAGCGCATCGTGCAGCGTGCGGGTGAGCTGCCCGACGCGGTGAAACACGTCCGGCGCCGCTTCCGGCGTCGCGGCATCCACCGCTGCGGCAGGGTCCGTGGCGCTGGCGGCGGCAACCGCCGCCACTTCCGCAGGGGCGCTCCATGCCTGGCTGCTCACCTGGTCAAACAGCGACTCCAGGTCATCTTCCACCGGCGCGACTGCCGCGCTCTTTTGCGCCGCGGCGGTCACCGTCTGCGCCTGGGCACTGGCCTGCTCGAACAGCGCCTGCAACTCCGCGTTATCGCCCATGGCGCTATCCCTTCATCTTTTCGATGATTTTGTTGAGTTTCTCCTCCAATGTCGCCTTGGTGAACGGCTTGACAATGTAGCCGCTGGCGCCGATCTGGGCGGCGGTGATGATGTCCTCTTTTTTCGCCTCGGCGGTGACCAGCAGCACCGGCAGTCCCTTGAGGTTGGCATCGGCACGGATCGAGCGCAACAATTCAAAACCGTTCATGTTGGGCATATTGAGGTCGCTGACGACAAAATCAAACGCCCCGGCCTTGAGCTTGGCCAGCGCAACGGCGCCGTCCTCGGCTTCATCGGCGTTCTGGTAGCCGATTTCCTTGAGCAGGTTGCGCACGATGCGGCGCATCGTCGAAAAATCATCGACGATAAGAAACTTCATTTCTGTTGCGGCATTCATGCTGCCTCCTTGTTGTTGCGTAACATGCCGGTGATGGCGGCGGCCAGTTCATCAAAATGAAATTTTGCGACATAGGCATCGACGCCCACCTGCTGCCCGAGCTTGCGGTTGGCCAGCGATGAAAGCGAGGAATGCATCATTACCGGAATGCCCTCAAATCGCCGGTCGGCCTTGATGTGGCGGGTGAGCACGTAGCCGTCCATTTCGGGCATTTCGGCATCGACCAGCACCAGGCCCAGCCGGCGCCGCAACGGTTCGCCGTCCTGCTCCGCCTGCGCCGCGAGGGCCTGCAGGCGCTCCCAGGCCTCCCGTCCGTTGTGCGCCTGCTGGTGCGGCAATCCCATCTGGTCGAGGACCTGCACAATCTTCTTGCGCGCGAGCGCCGAATCGTCGGCAAAAAAGACCGGCCGCACGTTGTCCACCGGCACGGCATCAAGCTTTCCCGGGTTCACCTCTCCCATCACGTCGGACAGGATCTGCTCGACGTCCAGGATGGAAACGAGCTTGCCGTCGGACAATTCGGTAATGGCGGTGACAAGGCCGTGGCCTCCGGCCGCCAGCGCGGCCTGCGGTGCGCGCACCTGCTGCCAGTCGACGCGAATGATCCTGTCGACGTTTTTCACCAGGAACGCCTGGGTATTGCTGGAGAACTCGGTGATGATCAGCTTGCCGCCCTCCTTGTGGCGCGGCATGCCCACGCACGCGGCGAGGTTTATCACCGGGATGATGCTGCCGCGCAGGCTGACGATGCCCTCAACCGTCGAGGGCATGTTCGGGGTGGCCGTAATGGCGCGGATCTCACAAACCTCGCGCACCTTGAAGACATTGATGCCGAAGATCTCCGTTTCGCCCATGCCAAAAAGCAGCAATTCCATTTTGTTTGATCCGGCAAGACGCGTCTTGTCATCGATCAGGCTCATCAGTGTCGAATCGTTTGCGCCCATGTCCCGCTCCTCGTTACTTCCCGCTTGCAGCCGGAACGGCGGATGCCGTTCCCGGTCCGCCAGATTCGACTGCACGTCCGTCTCCGGTATCGCCAGGCGCCCGGTTGATGCCGCCCGAACTCACCTGCTCCTCCGTCTGCTTGTTCATGACCAGGATGCTGATGCGCCGGTTGGTCGGGTGCAGCGGATCGTCACGCTGAAACGGCACCGAGGCGGCTAGGCCGACCACGCGCATGATCTTCGCGTCATCCATGCCGGCGGCCACCAGTTCGCGGCGCGAGGCGTTGGCCCGGTCGGCCGACAACTCCCAGTTGCTGTAGAACTTTTCGCCGCTGGCATATGGCGTCGCGTCGGTATGGCCGGACAGGCTGATCTTGTTCTGCACTTCGTTCAACAGCCTGCCGATCTCGCGCAATATCTCACGCGTGTGGTCTTTCAACGCAGCCCGTCCGGTGTCAAACATCGGGCGGTTCTGCTCGTCGACGATCTGGATGAGCAGCCCCTCGCTGGTGATGTCCAGTCGAATCTGGTCACGGTATGCCGCCAGTTTCGGGTTGTCGCTCAGCGCTCCGGCGAGCCTGTCCTTGAGCGTTCCGAGCTTGACCGCCTCATGGCGCGCCACCTCGGCCTTGGCCGCCTGGAAGTTGATGGTCTTTCGCGTCGGCAGCGTGTCGCCATTTTTCACCTGGCCATTGGAGCGGCTGAGGTCCTTGCCGCCACCGCGCAGCACGCTGGAACTGTCCCCGGAGCCCGAGCCCCCGGCCAGGGCGACTTTGAGCGGCGTATTGAAGTAATCCGAAATACCCTTCAGGTCGCCCTGGCTGGTCGACCCGAGCAGCCACATCAGCAGGAAAAACGCCATCATCGCCGTTACAAAATCGGCATAGGCTATCTTCCAGGCGCCGCCATGATGGCCGGCATGGCCGGCCTTCTTGATACGCTTGATTATGATCGGCCGGGCGTCGTCTTTGCTCATATCCGGGCCGTCAGCGCTTGGCGCCCTGTTTGACGTGTGTTTCGAGTTCGGCGAAGCTGGGGCGTTCGGTCGAGTACAAGACCTTGCGGCCAAACTCAACCGCGAGCGCCGGCGCGTAACCGTTCAGGCTGGCCAGCAGCGTCACCTTTACGCATTGCAGCATCTTGCTCGACTCGTCGAGCTTTTGTTCGAGCAGGCCGGCCAGCGGGCCGACAAAGCCGTAGGCCAGCAGAATGCCAAGAAACGTCCCGACCAGCGCATGGGCGATGAGCAAGCCCAGTTCCTGCGGCGGCAGCCCGACCGAGGCCATGGTGTGCACCACCCCCATCACCGCGGCGACGATGCCAAATGCCGGCAGGCCGTCGCCGACTTTTGCAATCACGCTGACGGGCACCCCGCCCTCGTGGTGATGGGTATCGATTTCGTTGTCCATCAGATTCTCGATCTCCATCGGGTTGAGGTTTCCGCTGACCATCAGCCGCAGATAGTCGGTGATGAATTCGATCAGGTGGTGATCGCCGGAAATCTTCGGGTATTTCCCGAACACCACGCTTTCAGCCGGTGATTCGACATCTCGCTCGATCGACATCAGCCCCTCCTTGCGTACTTTGTTCAAAATCTCGTAGAGCAGGGACATCAACTCCAGATACAACTCCTTGTCGTAACGCGATCCTTTCAAAAGCGTGGGCAGCACCTTGAACGTCGCCTTCACCACCTTCATCGAATTGCCGACCAGGAAGGCGCCGGCGGCCGCACCGCCGATCATCAGGAATTCGAGCGGCTGCATCAGCGCGGCGATATGGCCGCCGGCCAGCGCGAACCCACCCAGCACCGAAGCAATCACTATGATGTAGCCGACAATGACGAGCATCTATTGCTTTCACTTTCGCTCAACTACCGCTAGTTACGCCCGCCCTCGCTGGCCCATTCCGCGCTTGCCGCGAAAATGTGCACCGGCATATTCGCGCTGGTCAGCTTGGTTGTCGGCATTTTCGGCCGGAACTTGAACCGCTTGCACCGCTGCTGCCGCAAAGACTAGCAGTCGCCCCGCCCGGAACAGCGCGCGAACAAGCGCCCAAATACGCCGCTATTCGGCTGCCGGCCGCCCCTCCAAAAAAAAACGCCCGTCTGTGCGACCGGGGGCCGCAGCAGCGGGCGCAAGGGGGAGTTAGGGCGATGGCTTGCGGTTTCGACCCGGCCTAGGCGGCGAGCGTCGGCGTTGATGCCCGGGCACGCGACGCCGCGGTCTTTCCGGCGCGCGAGGGCATATGGCAGAGGCCGCATACGTACTGGTCGGTAAGATCATAAGTGTGCACGACGAAATGTCCGGCGCACTGATGGCAGGCGGTGGTGGTGAGCATTCCGGCGTCAAAGAACTTCACCAGGCGCCAGGCGCGGGTCAACGACAACACCACCTCGATGCCGCACGAACCGGCCTGCTCCAGGTAGAGTTGGTAGGCCTTGGTGATGACGTCTATTTCATCCAAGGCACTGGACTTGTCAAGGTACTGGTAAATCCCCATGAACAGGGACGCGTGGATATTGGGCTGCCATGTCATAAACCAGTCGGTGGAAAATGGCAGCATGCCCTTGGGCGGGGATTTTCCCAGGACCTCCTTGTACAGGCGCAGCAGCCGCTCGCGCGAGAGGTGCACCTCGGTCTCGAGTACCTGCAGCCGCGCCCCCAGCTTTATCAACTCTATCGCGCGATGAATTTCACGCTCCTCATCGACGATGCTCCTGCTGCGCTTGGCCATGATCTAGGCCGTCGCGACGGATTCGTTACCGACGCGACCGGCGATCAGGATCGCCGCATGCACACCGGCGATGTTGCCGGCTTTTTCACGGCCCTGGCCGCCCAGCAGGCTCCACACCAGCTGGTCATCGAAACGGAAACGGCACATCAGCATGTTGGAGGCGGCAATTTTCAGTATTTGCGCGGTACTGAGCCCTGCGACCATTTCGGCCACCTCCTCGGACAGCCCAAGGCGGTACAGCGCCTGCTCGCGATCGCTGCGGATCATGTTTTGCGCCAGCAGCAGGTAGCTCAAATTGGCTTCGCGGATTTCGGCAAGTATCTGTTTCGGGTTCATGGTGCGCTCCTCTTTTTGGTTGAACGATGGCATGGCGCAATACTCGTCCCTGTCGGCACAAACTTGAATCCGATTTAGGCCCGAGATCGTGTTTCATTTCATCCCCGCGCTCATGTAGGAAACCGCCTGACACCGCCCGAAGCGTTGCATGAACTGGTCGCTGCAAGTCCCTGCCTTACATGCATATTTTCCGGCCAGATTGAATAGAACGCCTTTTCCCGCGCTGCTCGCGGCGTCCGCGGCACGGCGTTCGCGTTAAGGTGAAGCTCAATTCAAGCCGGCGGCAATACAGGCGGCAACACACATATGGTTGATACGGCGGCAAAGCAGCTTGCCGGCGAGGCAAGCACCACGCCGCCGGCCACTCACGACAGGCGGAACACTAAAGTTTTCTCAATCCCAGCCCGATAACCCTTCCAACGGTGGTTGCGCACGGAAATTGCCAACCTTCGTAACCGGCGGATATGCCGGATTCGCCGTAACCACTAAAGGAAAGGAAATACCATGGCATCAACCATCAACACCAACGTCGCATCACTGAATGCACAGCGCAACCTTGGCATGTCACAAAGTTCGCTGGCAACCTCTCTCCAGCGCCTGTCCTCTGGCCTGCGCATCAACAGCGCCAAGGACGACGCCGCCGGACTCGCCATTTCGGACCGGATGACCTCGCAGATTCGCGGCCTCAACCAGGCTGCGCGCAATGCCAATGACGGCGTCTCCCTTGCGCAGACGGCTGAGGGTGCGCTCGCTGAGATCGGCAACAACCTGCAGCGCCTTCGCGAACTGGCCATCCAGTCGTCGAACGCCACCAACAGCGCCAGCGATCGCGCCTCCCTGGATGCGGAAGCGGCCCAAGTGACGGGTGAAATTACACGCGTTTCCAGCCAGACCTCGTTCAACGGCATTACCCTGTTGGACGGCAGCTTTACCAGCAAAGCCTTTCAGGTCGGCGCCAATGCCAACCAGACGATTTCCATCACTTCAATCGCAGATTCACGCGCCACTGGACTGGGCAGCAATGTCATGGACCTGGCTGGAACCCTGCTGAGCGGCACCAAGGCGGCGGCAACCGATCTTACCGGCGGCAACCTTGTCGCCGTCGAAGCCGGCCTGACGCTCAACACAGTCAATGGCGGCACCACCGCGACATTCGGCTATACCGCCCTCGATGATGCCAAAAACATCGCCGCCGCCATCAATTCCAATGCAGCCAGCGTCGGCGTTACGGCCACCGCCACCAACTCCGCCACCTTGAGCGCACTTTCACTGGCCGGCACGGTGACGTTCAACCTCATCGGTGGCACCGCGCTGACCGGCGGCAGCTCGATCTCGGCGGTAATCGCCGATCCGACCGACCTCACCAACCTGATGAGCGCAATCAACGGCGCCGCGGGCAGCACTGGCATTACCGCAACCTTTACCAGCTCCTCGTCCAAGGCCGGCCTGACTCTGACAAGCAGCGACGGTCGCGACATTAGCGTCCTGAACTTCTCCAGCACGGGTGCGGGCAACCAGACCGCCACCTTCTCGGGCGTCACGCTGACCGAGGGTTCCACCGATTCGTCCATCAAAACCGGCACGGTTTCGCTTTCGAGCACCAAAGGGGCGATTACAGCGGCAGGCGCCAATACGGATGTTTTCACCAGCGCCGGCCAGACCAGCCAGTTTTCGTCCCTGGCCAGCATCAGCCTCACCAGCGCCTCAAATGCCCAATCCGCCATTGCCGTGATTGATGCAGCGCTCGCTCAAATCGACTCCTCACGAGGCGACCTGGGTGCTTATCAAAACCGCTTCACCTCGGCGGTTACCTCCATGGAAACCACCATGGAGAACCTGAGCGCATCACGTTCGCGCATTCAGGATGCAGACTTCGCGGTCGAAACTGCCAACCTGACCCGCGGTCAGATCCTGCAGCAGGTCGGTACCGCCATGCTGGCGCAGGCCAACGCCCTGCCCAATACCGTGTTGTCGCTGTTGCGCGGGTAAGAGTAGCAGTATGGTACTTGTGCAGTAACCATGTTTTTGCAGCAGTAGCAGTTTATGTAGTACGCCGTGTCCGGCCGGATCCACCACGGGCCCCCTCCTCCGCGTGGTTGGTCTGGCCGGACCACCACGGCGCCTGAGCAAGTTTGAATGAAAAAGAGAGGTCCATCATGCGGATCGACACGGTAGCCCAGACAGCGATAGCGGCGAAGGCCCCGATCCAGGTGACTGCGCCTGCCCGGTCTGCACCAGACGCGAAGACGGCGCCAGTTGCAGCTCCCTCATTTGAAACCGCCGCTGATATGCACAATGCGGTCATGAACATCAATCGTTACCTGCGCGACACTGATCGCAGCGTACAGTTCAATATCGACGAATCGACCGGCAAGACTGTAGTGCGCGTGGTCGATGCATCCACCCATGAAGTCATTCGCCAGATGCCCAGCGAGGAGACGCTTGCCATCGCGCGCGCCATCAGCCGGATGAGCGGACTGCTTCTGAACGAACAGGCCTGATATGGCCATATCCGCACCCGGATTGGGCTCCGGTATCGATGTAAACGGTCTTGTGTCCAAGTTGATGGCGGTCGAAAGCCAGCCCTTGCAGACGCTCAATGTGAAAGAAGCGGGCTATCAGGCCAAACTGTCAGCCTACGGCAGCATCAAGGGCGCGCTGGCGCAATTGCAGACCACCATGAATGCGTTGAACTCCAGCAGCGCCTATCAGGCCGTCAGGGCCAGCCTCGCCGATGCGACCATTGCGCAGGCGAGCACGGGCAGTACCGCCCAGGCAGGCAGCTACAGTGTCGAAGTGCAGGCGCTGGCATATGCTCAAAAGCTCAAATCGACCACTTTCAGCGACACCTCCGACAACCTCGGCAGCGGCACGCTGACCATCCAGTTCGGCACCTATTCGGGCGGCAGTTTCAGCGCCAATCCGGACAAAGCGGCACAAACGATCGACATCGCAGCCGGTTCAAGCTCGCTGGCCGGGGTCCGCGATGCCATCAATGCAGCCAATGTCGGGATCAGCGCCAGCCTCGTCAACGACGGCAGCAACTACCGGCTGGTTCTCGCTTCCAACGACGCCGGGACGGCCAACGCCCTCAAGATAAGCGTGGCCGATGAGGATGGTCTCAATACCGACGCGCTGGGTCTGTCGCGTCTCGCCTACGACGCTGCCACTGGCGGCACCGTCAACATGACGCAGACCGTTGCGGCACAAAATTCTCTGGTAGTAGTCGATGGCATTTCGGTCAGCAAGCCCACCAACACCGTGACCGATGCCGTGCAAGGCGTAACCTTGACTCTGGCCAAGACCAATAACGGTAGCGCAACCACCTTGACCGTGACGCGTGACAAATCCGCCGCGATCAATGCAACAACAAAATTCGTGGATGCCTGGAACGGTGTGAGCGCCGGACTCAAGAGCCTGGGCGCCTACGATGCGCAGGCGCAAAGAGGCGCCGTGCTGCAAGGTGATGCGACGCTGCGCTCAATCCAGAACCAGTTGCGCAGCCTGGTCAATACGCCGCTCTCGCCGGCCGCCGGCGGCATCGCCACCCTTTCTGACGCGGGCATCAGCTTTCAGGCCGACGGCACACTGAAACTCGATTCCGCCAAGCTGCAAAAAGTACTCGATGATCCGACCAAGGACCTGTCCGCGCTGTTCGCGGCGGTCGGCAAACCAAACGACAGCCTGGTCAAATACACTTCGGCCGGCAGCAACGTTACACCTGGCAGCTACGATGTCCAGGTGACGGCTCTGGCGACCCGTGGGTCAGCGGTCGGTGGCGCCGTCGCCGGGTTGACCATAACCGCCGGCATCAATGACACACTGCTGTTGACTATCGACGGACAGGCGGCAAGCATCACCCTTGGCGCCGGAGTCTATACCGCCAGTTCGCTCAACGCCGAGTTGCAGTCTCGCATCAACGGCATCAGTGCTCTGACGGCGGCCGGCAGTGCGGTCACGGCCAGCCAGTCGGGTGGCGTGCTGACCATCACGTCCAACCGCTACGGCTCGGCCTCTGCTGTAACAATCGACGGCGGAAACGCCGCTGTCGGACTGCTCGGCACAGCAGTCAGTACCGCCGGGATTGATGTCGCCGGTTCTATTGGTGGCGTCAGCGCCACCGGAAGCGGTCAGACACTCAGCGCCATGGATATAAATCTTCGGGTGCTGGGTGGTGCCACCGGCAGCCGCGGCACGTTTATTTTCGGACGCGGCTATGCCGGCCAGATCAGCAGCCTGCTCGATGGGATTGTCGGCAGTACCGGTCCGCTCACCAGCCGCTTGAATGGCATCAACAGCAGCATCAAACAGATTGGCAACAGGCGCGATGCGACGAACCGCCATCTCGTCGAGGTTGAAAAAGCCTACCGCGCCCAGTTCAATGCCATGGACAGGCTGGTTGCGCGCATGAACAGCACGAGCAGTTACCTGACCCAGCAACTCGCCGCACTGAACAACAACAAATGACAACCAGACCATCTAGGAGACTGACGTGAACCATGCACTAGCAGCCAAAGCCTACGCCAATGTCGGGCTCGAAACCACAACGCCAAGCGCCGATCCGCACCGGTTGATCTTGATGCTCTACGATGGCGCAATACTTGCCGTGCGCAAGGCGCAAAATCACCTGCAGGCGCGCGACATCGCCGGCAAGGGCGAGGCCGCCTCCAAGGCCATCCAGATTATCGAGGAGGGACTTCGCGCCAGCCTGGACCGCGACGTCGGCGGCTCCATCGCCCTGCAACTGGACAGTCTCTATGAATACATGTGCCATCGCCTGCTGATGGCCAGCATGGGCAACGATCCGATCGGTTTTTCCGAGGTTGCCACGCTTTTGTCAGACCTGCGCGACGCCTGGGCTGGCATCGGCGAAAAGCAGCAGGCAAAACCACAGCCGGCCATGCGCCTTGTTTGAGACGCGTCCATGAACATCGACCAAACCATGCGGCACTACGAATCGATAAGCGTGCTGAGCGCGGCGATGCTGGCGGCGGCGCGCAACGGCGACTGGGACGACCTCGTCGCGGTGCAGCAGCATTGCGCCGACAGCGTGGATGCATTGCGCACGCTGCCCGAGCCGGTGCTTGACAGCTCGCAGCGGCAACGCAAGCTCGAGATCATCCGCAAAATACTGGCCGAGGATGCGCAGGTGCGCAATCTCACGCAGCCCCGGCTGGCCGAACTGGACCGACTGTTGCGCGGCATGAAGACACAGCACAAGCTCGGCCAGGCCTACCGCTAGATTGTCTATGCACCATGAGCGATACCTATCCCCCCCTGTCCGCGCCGCTGGGCGGTGTGATCCGCCCCACTCCGGCGACCCCGATCAGGCGCGAGCAGGAGAGCGATCGCCGTCGCAAGCCGGTGACGCCGCGCCACCCCAGCCGCGACACGCCACCGGCCGACGGCGCGCTCCCGCATATTGACGAATACGCTCTGCGTCGCTGAATCACATGCTCTCCGCCTTGCAGCAACTCACCTCGGTCGGCCAGCGTTTTGACCGCAACCAGGTGGTGCTTGAAATCCTCTCGCAGGACGCCGCGCTTGCCAGCCCTGTGGTGCGGCGCATTGCCGGCAGCACCGACCAGACCATCACCATCGTCGGGCGGCTGCCGCCGGAACAGGGCGCCGGGTACCTTGTCACTTACCAGGGCCGCAGCCTGAGCCTGCCGCTCCTTGGCGACTACGCGGCCGGCCAGGTCGTCCGGCTGGGCTTTTCCGCGGACGTTGCAGCGGCGGCCACCCCGGCGGCGGCACCGGCCATGTCCGTAGCGATTGGCGCCGACGCGCGCCTTATCGGCTCGGTGCTGGCGCGCGGCGCAACTCTTGCGGCCGGGGCGCCGCTGCCACCCGGTCTTGCCGGCGGCCCGCAGGCAAGCCCGCCGGCAGCGGCAACGCTAAAGCAGGCACTGACCGAAAGCGGGGTGTTTTACGAATCCCACCTTGCCGAATGGGTGCAAGGCGACCGGACAATCGACCAGCTGCGACGCGAACCGCAAGGGCGCCTTGGACCGGCAGATGACAGAGCGCCTGGGCCCGCAACGCTTGCGCCACGCCCCGTACCCGATGCGCTGGTTGCCGTGGTGAAAGAACAGTTGCAGGTTATCGACGCAAGGCAGATCGGGTGGCGCGGCGAAATATGGCCCCGCCAGACTATTGAATTGACGATTGCCGAACAGGACGCCGGCAGCGGCGAGAAGGAAAATGCCCCGGCCTGGACCACCAACATGAAGCTCGCCCTGCCCGGATTGGGCGGAGTCGAGGCAGTGCTGCAAATGCAGGGCGACGCCCTGCGCATCAACTTGCGCACGAGTCAGGAGAGCGCGCCGGCACTGAAAAACGGCAGCCCCCAGTTGGCCGCCTCGCTCGCCGCCCTTGGTCTCAAACTCGTATCGATGAGGGTGGAGGACGATGAAGCCAAAACTCTCTGAGCACCATGCCGCGCTGTCCTCGGCCGCGGCGCTCGCCTACCGCCCCGGCGAACGCGCGCCGCGCCTGATGGCCAAGGGACGCGGCCTGATGGCCGACGAAATCATCCGGCGCGCGCGGGCCGCCGGTATTTACGTGCACGAATCGCGCGAACTGGTGTCGCTCCTGATGCAAATCGACCTTGACCGGCACATCCCGCCGCAGCTGTACGTCGCGGTGGCCGAACTGCTCGCATGGCTGCACGGCATCGAATCGGGAAACATCCACGCCAGACCAACCCTCCTCGCGGAGCTTCGCCCATGTCCGAACTGAACGCGCCGGTACCGGACTCCCCGGAATTCGAGCAATACCAGATTTATTCGCGCACCGAAATCCTCGGGCTGATGCGCGACATCCTGCGTCGCCGCGTTCTCATTACCATTCACTTTGGCGGCGGCATGCAGTTCATCGTTACCAACCTGCTTGCCATCAACCCGGACTTTGAGGAACTGGTATTCGATTGTGGTGCGGACGCGACGGCAAACAAGGCGCTCGCCCGTTCCAACCGGTTTACCATCGTGACATTCCTGAACCATGTGAAAATCCAGTGCAGCGGTCAGCGCATGGAAGAAACCATGCACGAAGGCGGCCCGGCGCTGAGAATGCGCATGCCCGACTCGCTGCTGCGCTTCCAGCGTCGCGAATACTTCCGCACGCCGGTATCGGGCAAGCAGATAAGCTGCCGCATTCCCGTGAACGATAGCAAGGGAAAACCGCTGGAAATGCGCATTGTTGACATCGGATGCGGTGGCATAGCATTGCAGGGACCCGTCGACGATACACGGGTCGAAATCGGCGCGCAGTTCCAGAACTGCCGCATCGATCTTCCAGAGATAGGGGCGGTCTCCACCTCCATAGAGATCCGCAACATCGCGGAATTTATGCCGCCAACCGGAATCAAGCAGCGCCGCTGGGGTTGCCACTTCGTCAACCTGCCCGGGCCGATGGCGACGATGATCCAGCGCTATGTGAACATGGTCGAACGAAATCGCATGGCGCGCGAGTAATCTTGCGGGACGGCACCCGCAACGCCGCGGCGAGCGGCCCGAAATCAGACCTGCATATTCATCACATCGTGATACGCGGAAACAAGGCGGTTTCGGACCTGCACCAGTTCCTGGAATGAAATATTGGCCTTTTGCAGCGAGATCATCGTCTGCTCAAGGCTGACACCGGGATCACCGGCTTCAAACCGTCGCGCCAGTCCCTCGCCCTGTGTCTGCGCCCGGTCGACGTTATTCAGTGCATTGGCGAGCATCTGCGCAAAATCGGCCGGCGCCGCGGCCGATGCGGGTGCGCCGGCGGCGCGGGTGAGGCCTTCGAGCGGCTTGAGCATGGCGCCCAACTTGACGGCGTCGATCTCCATGATTTCCCCTGACGGTTTTGTCGAGGAAGCCAGTTTAACCACGGCCGCCACCTCGCCATCCCCGAATTAGAGCGGTAAAACCGCGCTGTTCCGTGCTTGGCCACGGCCCCGGCATTTGCATAATTACCCGCAAGCGGTTCCTTCGCCAATAAGCGCGGCGTGAACCTTGTGCACACAACATACCCGGATTAACTCATGGCTGCTGCGAATTCCCCGTTACCCGCCGCTTTGCAAGGTTTCGCCGAACTTCCCGGCCGCAGCAAGCTGGGACTGATGGTCGCGACAGCTGCGCTGGTCGCGCTGCTGACCGGTTCCTGGATGTGGAGCCAGGCGCCGGAATACCGCATTTTGCTGGCCAATGTTTCGGACCGCGACGGCGGGGCCATCGTCGCCGCCCTGGGCCAGATGAACGTGCCCTATAAATTCACCGAAGGCGGCGGTGCCATCCTGGTTCCGGCCAACCAGGTGCACGATGCGCGTCTCAAGCTCGCCTCGCAAGGACTGCCAAAGGGCGGCGGCGTTGGTTTTGAAATGATGGAAAACCAGAAATTCGGCACTACGCAATTCCAGGAGCAGATCAATTTTCAGCGCGGCCTCGAGGGTGAACTGGCGAGGACGATACAAACGCTGTCGGCAATCCAGGCTGCCCGGGTACACCTGGCGATACCCAAGTCGTCGGTGTTTTTGCGCGACGCGCAGAAACCGAGCGCCTCGGTAATGATCAACCTGCACACCGGACGCACGCTGGACAAATCCCAGGTCGCGGGAATCGTCCACCTGATCGCCTCCAGTGTCCCGGAACTCTCACCGCAAGCGGTCAGCGTCATCGACCAGCACGGCGCGCTGCTGTCGGGCAACGGCGGGGCCAAAGGAGCGACGCCACTCGATGCGACGCAACTGTCTTATATGGCGCAGATGGAGGCCAACTACAGCAAACGTATCCAGGACCTGCTCGAACCGATTGTCGGTCGCGCCAACGTTCGCGCCCAAGTCACCGCCGATATCGACTTCAGCGAATCGGATACCCTCGCCGAGAGTTTCAAGCCCAACCAGAACCAGACCGAGGCGGTCATCCGCAGCCAGCAGCTGTCCGAGGAACCGCGCAGCGGATCCGGCGGTACGGCACCCGGGGTGCCCGGCGCGCTCTCCAACCAGCCCGGCCCGACGCCCACCGCCGCCCTCTCCGGCAGCACCAAACCAGCCGCGTCATCCAGCCAGCCTGATCCTGCGTCCAATGGGTCACGGCGGGACTCGACTGTCAACTACGAAGTCGACAAGACCGTCCGCCATACCCGCAACCCCACCGGCAACATAAAACGCCTTTCCGCCGCCGTATTGGTCAACTATCGCAAACCCCAGGAAGCCGCCGCAGCCAAAACCGATGACGCGGCCAAGACGGATGCGCCCAAACCGGAGATTGTCAAAGCCAAACCGATTCCGCTCACTGAAGAGGAGATGAAGGGGATCACCGCCCTCGTCAAGGACACCATCGGCTTCTCCCAGGCGCGTGGCGACTCGGTGAACGTGGTCAATGTCGCCTTCAGCGTCGAGGACGCGGTCGAGCCCCCCGCCGAGATACCGATGTGGCAGCAACCCGAGGCCATCGCCCTGGCCAAGGAGTTGGGCCGCAATACGCTCATCGGCGGGCTCGCCCTGTTCCTGTTCATCGGCGTGTTGCGACCGCTGCTGCGCCAACTGGCAACCGCACGACCGATACCGTTGGTGAAGGCCACCGATCAGCAGTTGCTGGAGACTACGGCCACGGCCAATAGCTACGCCGACAACCTCCAGTCGGCAAGGCAAATCGCGCGCCAGGACCCGAAGATGGTCGCCAACGTGGTCAAGGGCTGGGTGGGCAGCGATGGATGAGGCCGGCATCAACAAGAGTGCCATCCTGCTGATGTCGCTGGGCGAGGAAGAGGCTGGCGAGGTTTTCAAGCACCTCGACCCGAAAGAAGTGCAAAAGCTCAGCGCCGCGATGGCCACGATGAAAGGTGTCTCGCGCGACGATGTGGGCACCGTACTGAGCGACTTTCAGACCGATGCCGGGTCGCAGGCCTCCCTTGGCGCGGCCTCCGACGATTACCTGCGTTCCGTGCTGACACGGGCGCTTGGAAACGACAAGGCCAACTATCTGCTCGATCGCATCCTGCAAGGCAGTGACACCAGCGGCATCGAAAGCCTGAAGTGGATGGACTCACCGACGGTGGCCGAATTGATCAAGGACGAGCACCCGCAAATAATCGCGTCGATCCTAGTGCATCTGGAGCGTGACCAGGCGGCCGAAATAATGAACTGTTTCGTCGAACGCCTGCGCGGCGACGTAATCCTTCGCATCTCCACCCTGGACGGCATCCAGCCGGTGGCCCTGCGGGAGCTGAACGAGGCCTTGTCCAAGGTGCTGGCCGGTGCCGACAAACTCAAAAAGACCGCCCTCGGGGGCGTGCGCGTTGCCGCCGAGATACTCAACTTCATCGGCAGCAAGAATGAGACATCGGTGATGGAAAGCGTGCGCGAGCACGACGCCGAGCTGGCGCAGAAAATACTCGATGAGATGTTTGTGTTCGACAACCTGATGGACCTGGACGATCGCGCCATACAGCTGGTGTTGCGCGAAGTGCAGTCCGAATCGCTCATCCTCGCGCTCAAGGGAACCAGCGAGGAGATGCGCAACAAGATATTCGGCAACATGTCGCAACGGGCGGCCGAAATGCTGCGTGACGACCTTGAGGCAAAGGGTCCGGTCAAGGTGTCCGAGGTCGAGTCGGAGCAAAAGGAGATTCTCAAGATCGTGCGCCGCCTGGTCGAGGAAGGCCAGGTCAGTCTTGGCGCTACCGGGGACGACGCTTATGTATGACAGCAGGCCGTGCGGCAACCACCGGGTCCACCGTCCGTCAACGGCCGGTGCATGAGCGTGGGCGCCAACCGTTTCTTTTCCGCAACCGACACCCTCGACGCCAAGCGCTGGGAACCGGGCAAACTCGGCGGCGGTGCTGCCTCCCGAAAAGCGGACGGAACACAGGCTGCAAACGAGGCCGATGCGCAAACCCGCGCGCGCGAGGAAGGCTACCGCGCCGGCTTTGCCACCGGTGAAAGCACGGCTGCGGCACTGGCCGTCCGGCTCGCCACGATCACCGAGTCGGCCCGCACCGCCCTGGCCGGACAGGATCACCTGCTCGCGGAGGGCGTGCTCGACCTCGCGCTCGATATTGCACGGCAGGTTATCCGCACGGACTTGCGCGTGCGGCGCGACGATCTTATGCATGTCGTCCGCGAGGCGATCGACTGCCTGCCGCAGTCAACGCCGAGCCCGCAACTCATTCTCCATCCCAACGATGTCGACCTGGTGCGCTCGCACATCGGCGATGAAATCAAGCTCGGCGGATGGCGGCTCGTCGAGGATCATCGCATCGAGCCGGGCGGATGCCGCGTTAGCGCCGCCAACTGCGCAATCGATGCGACGCTCTCCAGCCGCTGGAAACGCGTCATCGCATCACTCGG